>NZ_JBHVPD010000165.1:0-668 GCF_042887525.1 Kitasatospora sp. NPDC057936 | reverse complement strand
CCGGCGGAGGCGGGCGGACGCCGGCAGGGGGCGGGCGGACGCCGGCAGGGGGCGGGCGGACGCCGGCAGGGGCGGTGCCCGCGCGGAGCGCTACCGGGCCCGGGACCGGCAACCGGCCCGGGGGCCGGCCGCACGGCGGGACGGGAGAAGAAACCGCACCCAGAGCCGGGACGAGCCCGGGCCGCCGACCAGTACCCCTCAGGAACCGGCCGGCCCTGCCCGGGCCCGCACACGGCCACGGCCCCGCCCCCGACGCTCTCGCGGGGGGCGGGGAGAGCGTCGGGGGCGGGGCGGGACGGCACCGGCCACAAGGCAGCAGGCCCGGGCGGGGGCCCTGCGCGGACGGTGCGAGGCCGGGACCGTCCCCCGCCCCGGGGCCGGGGACGGGGGCCCGGGACCGGGCCGGGGACGGGGCCGGGGACGGTCGCGTGGCGCCGCGGAGACCAGGCCCCCGGCGGACCGGGCCCGGGGGGGACGGGACCCGTCCGCGCAGGGCCCGCCCCGCAGGGGGTGTCCAGGGGCCCTGCCCCGCAGCGCCGGGCAGGCGGCCTGCCCGGGGCCGGCCGGGGCTGCGGGGGGTCAGGTGATCGAGGCGCCCGAGTCGATGCTGATGACCTGACCGGTCATGCAGTCCTGGTCCAGGAACAGGTGGATCGCCCGCGCGACCT
>NZ_JBHVPD010000164.1:0-13193 GCF_042887525.1 Kitasatospora sp. NPDC057936 | reverse complement strand
CCCGCCCCCCGCCCCCCCCGCCTGCCCGCCCCCCCCGGGGCGCCCGCCCATCCTCGGATGGACCGCCTCCACTGTTTTTTTCCGGGCGCACCGGGGCCTCCCGGAGGCGCCGCGGCGGTGGGCGGGTCCCGACGGGGCCCGCCCACCGGCGTTCGTCAGCGCCAGCGCCAGGCGTGGTCGACCGGGCCGATCCCGGCGCCGAGGGCGAAGCCGCCCGCGATCGCGCCGGTGATGTACTCCTTGGCCGAGCCGACGGCCTCCGGCAGCGGCTCGCCCTTGGCGAGTCCGGCGGCGATCGCGCTGGCCAGCGTGCAGCCGGTGCCGTGGGTGTGCCGGTTGTCGTAGCGCGGCGCCCGGTACCAGTGCTCCTCCCCCGGCCCGCCGTACAGCAGGTCGGCGGCCTCGCCCGCCAGGTGTCCGCCCTTGACCAGGACCCAGCGCGGCCCGAGGTCGAGCAGCGCCTTGGCGGCGTCCAGCATCTGCCCCTCGTCCTCGACGGTGCGGCCGGTGAGCTGCGTCACCTCGTGCAGGTTGGGCGTGGCCAGGGTGGCCACCGGCAGCAGCTTCTCGCGGACGGTCGCGACGGCCTCGGCGGCGAGCAGCGCGTCCCCGTGCTTGGAGACGCCGACCGGGTCGACGACCACCGGGGCGTCCACCCCGGCCAGCAGGTCCGAGACGGTCTCGACGAGCTCGATCGACGCGAGCATCCCGGTCTTCACGGCCTGCACGCCGATGTCGTCCACCACGCTGCGGAACTGGGCCCGGACGGCCTCGGCGGGCAGTTCCCAGTAGCCCTGGACGCCGAGCGAGTTCTGCGCGGTGACGGCGGTGATCACGCTCATGCCGTGGACGCCGAGGGCGAGCATGGCCTTGAGGTCGGCCTGGATGCCGGCGCCGCCGCCGGAGTCGGAGCCGGCGACGGTGAGCACGCGGGGAGGAGCCGCGTGGGAAGGAGCCACGCGGGGAGGTGCAGTCGAAACCATGCCCCCAACCTACCCGCGACCGCTCAGAGCACGGCTTCCGATTCCGCCCAGCGGTCCTCCGGCACCGTCTTCAGCCTGGTCACCGCGTCCGCGACCGGCCGCAGCTCGATGGCGTTCCCGCGCAGCGCCGTGAAGTGGCCGAACGCGCCCGCGTGCACCGCCTCCACCGCGTGCCATCCGAACCTGGTCGCGAGCACCCGGTCCCGCGCGGTCGGGGTGCCGCCGCGCTGGGTGTGGCCGAGGATGACCGGGCGGGCCTCCTTGCCGAGCAGGTTCTCCAGCTCGTTGGCGAGCCGGTTGCCGATCCCGCCGAACGTCCGGTGCCCGAACTGGTCGACCTCGCCGTGGTCGAAGCGCATCGTGCCGGGCATCGGGGCGGCGCCCTCGGCGACGGCGATGATGGCGAACTTCTTGCCGCGCGCGAAGCGGTCCTCGACCATCCGGGCCACCGCCTCGATGTCGAACGGCTTCTCCGGGATCAGGATGCCGTGGGCGCCGCCGGCCATGCCCGCGGTGAGCGTGATCCAGCCGGTGTGCCGGCCCATCAACTCGACCACCATGACGCGCTGGTGGGACTCGGCGGTGGTCTTCAGCCGGTCGATCGCCTCGGTCGCGACGTGCACCGCGGTGTCGAAGCCGAAGGTGACGTCGGTGGCGTCGATGTCGTTGTCGATGGTCTTCGGCACCCCGACCACCGGCAGTCCGGCCTCGCTGAACAGCTTGGCGGCGGTCAGCGTGCCCTCGCCGCCGATCGCGATCAGCGCGTCGATGCCGATGTCCCGGGCCAGCGTCTTGGCGTTCTCCACCGCCCAGGCGATCCGCTCGCGCCGGACCCGGGCCGAACCGAGGATGGTGCCGCCGAGGGTGAGCAGTCCGGTGACGTCGTCGTGCGAGACCGGACGGGTGCGCCCCTCGATCAGACCGAGGAAGCCGTCCAGGATCCCGACGATCTCGTCACCGTGCACATCCGTGCCCCGGTGCACCACGGAGCGGATCACCGCGTTGAGGCCGGGGCAGTCGCCGCCGCTGGTCAGAACACCGATGCGCATGGTTGGTGCGTTCTCCGCTCGCAGTGGTTCGGACCACCCGCGCCCGGAGGGCGGGCGGGCTCGATCCCTCGCAAGCCTACGCAGAACCGGCGCGCGAATCCCGTCCGCGGCACCCGGGAGCGTGACGTTCCGTACGCGTGTCCGAGCGCCATCAGCCGTACCGCGTACGTCACTCGGCGAAGTGGTCCCAGCCGCCGACCCGGTCCCAGGGCGCGCCGTCGACCGTCACCCGGCCGCCGCGGGTGCCCCGGGGCCGGCCGGTCACCTCGCCCACCACCCGCCAGCGGGCCGGGAGTTGGATCCCGCGCGGGAAGGTCGCCACGATCGCGTGGTCCTCGCCGCCGGACAGCACCCAGACCAGCGGGTCCACCCCGACGGCCTGGCCGATGTCGGCCATCTGCGCCGGGACGTCGAAGTCGGCGGCCAACAGGTCGATGTCCACGTCGCTGGCGCGGGCCACGTGCCCGAGGTCGGCGACCAGCCCATCACTCACGTCGATCATCGAGGTCGCGCCCAACTCGGCCGCGGCCGGGCCGGCGTGGTACGGCGGCTCGGGGCGGCGGTGCGCCTCGACGAAGGCGCGCGGGGAACGGAAGCCGCGCTGGAGCACCGTCAGGCCGGCGGCGGACCAGCCCAGCCAGCCGGTCACCGCGACCACGTCGCCCACCTGCGCGCCGGAGCGCAGCACGGCCGCGCGCCCCTGGAGGTCCCCGAGCGCCGTGATGGCGAGCATGACGGTGTCGCCGCGCACCACGTCGCCGCCGACCACGGTCGCGCCGGCCACCTGGCACTCGTCGCGCAGCCCGTCCATCAGCTCGGTGGCCCACGTGGTGGGCAGGTCGGCGGGGGCGACCAGGCCCAGCAGTATCGCGGTCGGCACCGCGCCCATCGCGGCCACGTCGGCGAGGTTCTGGGCGGCGGCCTTGCGGCCGACGTCGTAGGCGGTGGACCAGTCCCGGCGGAAGTGCCGGTTCTCGATCAGGACGTCCGTGGTGGCCACCACCCGGCCGTCCGGGGCCTTCACCACCGCCGCGTCGTCGCCCGGGCCGAGGTCGACCGCGTCGGTGAGCGGTACCCGGGCGGTCAGCTCCCTGATGAGGCCGAACTCGCCGAGCTCGCCCACGGTCCCCTGCATCTGCCGTCCTCTCGCACTCAATCCGAATCGTGCTGCCGTCCGGATCGCGCTGCCATCCGGATCCGGTCCCCCGTCGCTCCCCCCGCGCGCAGCGTACGCCCTCCCGGGGTGCAGAGGTCTCCCCTCCCCGGCCCGCAGCGCGGTAGCGTGGTGATCAGACTGCCGGTGAGCCCGTTTCCCACCCGACGTCCCTCCGGGCGAGCACGGCGGCGATCCCCCCCAACCGGCCGCCGGGAGGCCCCCGTGGTACAGGCGTACATCCTGATCCAGACCGAGGTCGGCAAGGCCACCGCCGTGGCCGAGTCGATCTCCAAGATCCCCGGCGTGCTCACCGCCGAGGACGTCACCGGCCCCTACGACGTCATCGTCCGGGCCGAGGCCGACACCGTGGACGACCTCGGCCGTCTGGTCGTGGCCAAGGTCCAGCAGGTGGAGGGCATCACCCGCACCCTGACCTGTCCGGTGGTCCACCTGTAAGGCGCGGCTACGATCGGCTGGTGCCCAGAGAACTCCGCGTCCCCCGCGTCCTCGCGGCCCTGCCCGCGCCGGTCCGCTGGCTCGCCGTGCCCGTCGCGCTGACCTGCACCGTCGTGGTGCTGCTCGGCAGTTGGAGCGGGCCGGCGGACATCGAGGTGCCGACGCCGACCGGCAAGGCGGCCGGCTACTGCCGGAACCTGGCCGCCGCGCTGCCGCAGGAGCTGCTCGGGCACGCCCGCAAGGACCCGTCGCCGTCCTCGCCGTACGTCGCGGTCTGGGACACCTCGCCCCGGACGGTGCTGCGGTGCGGCATCGACCGGCCCGAGGAGCTCGACGGCCCGCACGCCATGGACATGTCGCCGACGCTCGACGACGTCACGTGGTGGTCGCAGAAGCTGGACGACGGGAGCTACCGCTTCGTCACGACGATGCGCGCCGCGTACGTCGAGGTGATCTCCCCCGCCAACGTCTACGACAGCCCGCTGGACCCCGCTTCGGCGGTCACCGCGGCCGTCAAGGCGAACGTCCCCGGCTGACCGGAACGGACGAACGACCGACGGAGGGCGGGCCGGGAGCTTCCCGGCCCGCCCTCCGTTCCCGCGCGGGCGACTAGCGCAGCCCGGTCGAGCGCCGCAGCGCCGCCTGGAGCAGCCGGTCGATGAGCTCCGGGTACGCGACCCCGGTGGCCTCCCACATCTTCGGGTAGGCCGAGATCGGGGTGAAGCCGGGCATCGTGTTGATCTCGTTGATCATCCAGGTGCCGTCCTCCAGCAGGAAGAAGTCCACCCGGGCGAGGCCCTCGCAGCCGAAGGCCTCGAACGCGGCCACCGCCTGGCGACGGATCTCGGCGGTCTCGTCCGCCGACAGCTCCGCCGGGATCCGGACGTCCGAGGAGTCGATGTACTTGGCCTCGAAGTCGTAGAACTCGTAGTCGCCGCCGACCATGATCTCGCCGGGCACGCTGGCCCGCGGGCCGTCCTCGAACTCCAGCACGCCGCACTCGATCTCGCGGCCGGTCACCCCGGCCTCGATGATCAGCTTGGGGTCGTGCCGGCGGGCCTCCTCGATCGCGGCGTCCAGCTCGGCCAGGTCCTTGACCTTGGTGATGCCGATGCTGGAGCCGGCCCGGCAGGGCTTGACGAAGAGCGGCAGGCCGAGCTCGGCCACCCGCTCGCGCACGGCCGCGCGGCCCTCCTCGGTCTCCCAGTCGCGCCGGTTCACGATGGTGTAGCGGCCGACGTTCAGGCCGTGCGAGGCGAGGATCCGCTTGGCGAACTCCTTGTCCATGCCGGCCGCGCTGGCGAACACGCCGTTGCCCACGTACGGGACCCCGGAGAGCTCCAGCAGGCCCTGCAGGGTGCCGTCCTCACCCCAGGGGCCGTGCAGCAGCGGGAACACCACGTCGACCTCGCCGAGCGCCTTGGGGGCGCCTCCCGGCTCGCTGAGGAGGACCTCGCGGCTGCCCGGCGAGACCGGCAGCGCGACCTGCCCGTCCACGGACTCGGCGACGTGCGCCACGTCCGGCAGCCTGCCGTCGGTGATGGCCATCCGGGCCGGCTCGTCGCTGGTCAGCGCCCAGCGGCCCTCGTGCGTGATGCCGATCGGCAGCACGTCGTACTTGTCGCGGTCGATCGCCCTGAGCACGCTGCCCGCGGTGGAGACCGAGATGGCGTGCTCGGAGCTGCGCCCGCCGAACACCAGCGCGACGCGGGGCTTCGGGGCGGACGGGTTCGGGGAGGACTGTTCGATGCTCATATCGCGTTTGAGACTACCGTGCGACGTGTTTCCGGAAAGTTAGCCGCCCCGCCACGCCGCCGCCCGGCCGTCAGCGCCGTTCCGCCTTCGCGGAGCGGGACATGAGCGTCTGCAGCGCCTCCTGGGTGGGCCTGCCGTTGTGCACCACGTCCACGACGGCCTCGACGATCGGCATGTCGACGCCGCTGCGCCGCGCGAGGTCGAGCACCGACTCGCAGGACTTGACGCCCTCGGCGGTCTGCTTGGTCGCCGCGATCGTCTCGGCGAGGGACATGCCCCGGCCCAGGTTCATGCCGAAGGTGTTGTTGCGCGACAGCGGCGAGGAGCAGGTGGCGACCAGGTCGCCCATCCCGGCGAGGCCCGCGAACGTGTGCGGGTCGGCGCCGAGCGCCTCGCCGAGCCGGGTGGTCTCGGCCAGCCCGCGGGTGATCAGCGTCGCCTTGGTGTTGTCGCCGAGCCCCATGCCCGCGGCCATGCCGACCGCGAGGCCGATCACGTTCTTGACCGCGCCGCCGAGTTCGCAGCCCACCACGTCGGTGTTGGTGTACGGGCGGAAGTACGGCGTGTGGCAGGCCGCCTGGAGCCGCTTGGCGACCGCCTCGTCGCTGCAGGCGACGACGCTGGCGGCGGGCTGGCGGTTGGCGATCTCCTTGGCCAGGTTGGGCCCGCTGACCACCGCGACCCGCTCCCGGCCGACCTTGGCGACCTCGTCGATGACCTCGCTCATCCGCTTCGCGGTGCCGAGTTCGATGCCCTTCATGAGGCTGACCAGGACGGTCTGCGGCTCGATCAGCGGCGCCCAGGCGGCCAGGTTGTCGCGCAGCGTCTGCGAGGGCACCACGAGGACGGCGAAGTCGGCGCCGGCCAGCGCCTCGGCGGGGTCGGTGGTGGCGCGGACGGAGTCGGGCAGGCGCACGCCCGGGAGGTAGTCCGGGTTCTCGTGCGTGCTGTTGACCGCGTCCGCCAGCTCCTGGCGGCGGGCCCAAAGCACGACCTCGCTGCCGGCGTCGGCCAGCACCATCGCGAACGCGGTGCCCCAGGAGCCGGTCCCCATCACGGCGCAGCGGGTCACTGACCGGCCTCCTCGGTGTTCGTGCCGCCCTTGGCGCGGCGGCGTTCGGCGAGCGCGGCGGCGGCCCGCTCGCGGGCGGCCCTGCGCATGTCGTAGCGCTCGGCGGGCGGCTCCTCGCCGCGCACGCCGGCCAGCACGGCGGTGATCGCCGTCATGATGTCCTCGGTGGCGTCGCCCAGCACCTGGGCGGTGAGCTCCATGCCCCGGTACTTGCTCAGGTCCACCGGCGGACCGGCCGCGACGACCACCCGGTGGCGCGGGAAGAGGTTGAACCTGCCCTTCCCGTAACCGGGCCGGCCGTACGGCGGGATGATCTCGTGGGCGCCCCAGTGCGCGACCGGGATGACCGGCGCACCGGTCATCAGCGCGACCCGGGCGACGCCGCTCTTGCCGGTCATCGGCCACAGGTCCGGGTCCCGGGTGAGGGTGCCCTCGGGGTAGAACTGCACGCACTGGCCGTTGTTGACGGCGTCGATCGCGGCCCGGAACGCCTGTGCGGCGTCCGTCGACTCGCGGAACACCGGAATCTGGCCGGTCTTGCGCAGCATGAATCCGATGAAGGGAATCGAGAACAGCGAGGACTTGCCGAGAATCCGCGGCGGGCGGCCGCTGTTGTACTGCCAGTGCGCGTAGACCAACGGGTCGATGATCGAATTGTGGTTCACCGCGGCGATGAATCCACCTTCGTCGGGAAGGTGCTCCCAGCCCCGCCAGTCGGGCTTCACCAGCGCGGTCGTCACCGGCTTGACCAGCACGGCCGCAAAGCGGTACCAGATGCCGTAGTCGGCGTTGCCGAACTTGGCGTGCGAGCGGCGGGCCACCCCAGGTCCTCCTCATCCGTGCGGCACACGGGGTGCCGCGGTCCTTGCCTCCCGGCGCCGGTGCACCGGCCGCCCGGTGCCCGGATCGCGGGCGCGGAACAGTGTCGCCCGCCCGCTCACCGACTGTCGAGCGACCGCGCCAGCGCACCGGGCGGTCGTGATCAAACGCACGTCCGCACAGCTGGGACGGCCTGGCGGGGGCTCCGGGGCCGGCGTCACAATGACGCCGATGACCCAGGACACCGTACGCCCCAGCGGGCCCGTCGCGCCCGCCGCACCCACCGCCGGCTGGTCGCTGGTGCTGCCGCTCAAACCGCTCGCCCTCGCCAAGTCCCGGCTGGCCCCGTACGCCGGGCCGCACCGGGCCGACCTGGCGCTCTCGTTCGCGCTCGACACCGTCACCGCCGCGCTCGCGACCCCGGGCGTCGCCCGCGTCCTGGTGGTCACGCGGGACCCCGCGGCCGGCCCGCGGCTGGCCGCGCTCGGCGCCGTGGTGGTGGCCGACGAACCCGGCGGCGGCCTCAACCGGGCGCTGGCGCACGGGGCGGCGGCCGCGCTGGCGCTCGCCCCGGACGCGCCGCTGGCCGCCCTCTCGGCGGACCTGCCGGCGCTGCGGCCGGCCGAACTGGCCCGGGTGCTGGGCGCGGTGCCGTCCCGGGGCCGGGCCTTCCTGCCGGACTCCCCCGGCCTCGGCACGACGCTGCTCGCCTGTGCCCCCGGCAGCCCGCTCGCCCCCGCGTTCGGGGACGGCTCACGGGCCCGGCACGCGGCCGGCGGGGCGCTCGAACTGGGCCTGGCCGACGTGGAGTCGGTGCGCCGCGACGTCGACACCGGCGCGGACCTCGGCGAGGCCCTGGCCCTCGGCGTCGGCCCCCACACGAGCGCCTCGTTCGCCCTCATCGGCCGTTCCTGACGCACGCCCCGCGAGACGCCGCCCGGGACTGTCGGACCCGCTCGCTATGCTGCTGGCATGCAGGCCACCGCGTTCACCTTCGACCCCGCCACCCGGGCCGGCTCCGTGCTGCTCGACGACGGGACCCCGGTGCCGTTCGACGCGGCCGCCTTCGACGCCGGCGGCCTGCGGCTGCTGCGGCCCGGCCAGCGGGTGCGCATCCGCACCGAGGGCAGCGGCGGGGCGCGCCGCGTGGTCTTCCTGACGCTCCAGACCTTCCCGGACCCGGCCGACGGCTGAACCGCCACCCGCCGGCGGTGCCGGCCGGACGCCCGGCGGGAAGAGGACCGCAACGCGAAAGAGCCGTGGCGGCCCGGCCTCCGCGTCATGCGGAAACGGGTGCGCCACGGCTTCTCTCGAAGGCCGTCCGAGGACGCCGCGCGGGACTACTTGGCGGTGGTCTTGCGCGCGGTGGTCTTGCGGGTGGCGGTCTTCTTCGCCGGAGCCGTCTTCTTGGCCGTGGCGGTCGCCTTCTTGGCGGTCGCGGTGGTCTTCTTGGCGGCGGCGGTGGTGACCGTCTTCTTGGCGGCGGCCGTCTTCTTCGTGGCGGTCGCCGTGGTCTTCTTGGCGGCGGCCGTGGTGGCCGTCTTCTTGGCAGCGGCGGCCGTCTTCTTCGTGGCGGTCGCCGTGGTCTTCTTGGCGGCGGCCGTGGTGGCCGTCTTCTTGGCGGCGGCCTTCTTGGCGGCCGGCGCGGCGGCAGCGGCGGCGGCGCGCTTGGTGGCGGCGCGCTTGGCGGCCGGGGTGGCGGCGACGCCGCTCTTGCCCGGGGTGAGGGAGCCCTTGGGGGCCTTCTTCACCGAGGGGCCTTCCTTCGGCAGCTTCTTGCTGCCGCTGACCAGGTCCTTGAAGCCCTGGCCCGGACGGAAGCGGGGCACCGAGGTCTTCTTGACCTTGACCTTCTCGCCGGTCTGCGGGTTGCGGGCGAAGCGCGCGGAGCGCTCCACCTTCTCGAAGGTGCCGAAACCGGTGACCGAAACCCGGTCACCGGCCACAACGGCACGGACCATGGTGTCGAGCACTGCGTCGACGGCCTCTGCGGCAGCCTTGCGACCGCCCAGCTGCTCGGCCACCGCTTCGACAAGCTGAGCCTTGTTCACGTCTTCCCCTTCGGAAACGGGCGCCGGATGATTCCATCCGTTCTTTTCGCACGTTAGGTATGTATCTGCGGACTTTCAATTACCAAACGCGCGAATCACCCTAGTGTCGCAATGGATTTGCGCGTCGGCGACCTCAGCCGAGCGGCGGGCGCCCCTCGTCGAGGTCATGCACAAACCGACTCAACCGCCTTGCCGCCTCCGGAAGATCGCGCTTGGCGGCCTCGGTGACGATGAGGAGTTGACGGGTGAGAGCGGTCTTTGCATCCGTAGACACGTTCAGCGCATGCACACGGTCGTGAGCTTGCTTCAACCGCTCGGCCACAAGCGCGTAGAGCGCTGCGACTTCCGGGTCGTCCGGCCCCTCAGCAGGTGCGGAGGCGACGTCCGGCCGCTCGTCAATTCGGCGTTCGGATCCCCGGCCCGTGGACTCCGAAGGCGCGGGTTCGCCGCCCGCGTACGGAGGTTCATGGTGCCGGTGCATGCACTGATTGTGCCATCTACCCGCAGTTGTGCATGCGCGGGGCCCTCTCGGGCAAAGCCAAATGGGCAATCGGGGGCGGCCCGGCGGCCCTAACTCGTGCTCCGGAACGCCGGATGGCCCGCCCCCCCGAGGAGGGGGCGGGCCATCCGGCGGATCGTCAGAATGCTTGTTCTGAAGGGATCTCAGGCAGCGGGCTGGGTACGGGGCTTGAAGGCCGGGCGGGTCGCCTCGAACGCGGCGATGTCGGGCTCGTTCTGCAGCGTGATGCTGATGTCGTCCAGCCCGTTGAGCAGCCGCCAGCGGACGTTGTCGTCCAGTTCGAACGGCGCGGTGACGCCCTCGGCCCGGACCTCGCGGGCCTCCAGGTCGACCGTGATCTCGGCACCGGCGTCACTCTCGGTGAGCACCCAGAGCCGCTCCACGGTCTCCTGCGGCAGGACGACCGTCAGCAGGCCGTTTTTAAGGGAATTCCCACGGAAGATGTCGGCGAAGCGCGACGAGATGACGGCGTGGAAGCCGTAGTTCTGCAGCGCCCAGACGGCGTGCTCGCGCGAGGAGCCGGTGCCGAACTCGGGGCCGGCCACCAGGACGGTGGCGCCCCGGCGCTCCGGCCGGTTGAGGATGAACGACTCGTCCTTGCGCCAGGCCTCGAACAGCCCGTCCTCGAAGCCGGAGCGGGTCACCTTCTTCAGCCAGTGGGCGGGGATGATCTGGTCGGTGTCGACGTTGCTGCGGCGCAGCGGGACGGCCCGGCCGGTGTGGGTGGTGAACTTCTCCATGGCTCAGGCCTCCACGGCGATGTCGGCGGTCAGGTCGGACGGGGCGGCCAGCCGGCCCAGGACGGCGGTCGCGGCGGCGACCTGCGGGGAGACCAGGTGGGTGCGGCCGCCCTTGCCCTGCCGGCCCTCGAAGTTGCGGTTCGAGGTGGAGGCGCAGCGCTCGCCGGGGGCGAGCTGGTCGGGGTTCATGCCCAGGCACATCGAGCAGCCCGCGTGCCGCCACTCGGCGCCGGCCGCGGTGAACACCTTGTCCAGGCCCTCCTCGACGGCCTGCAGCGCGACGCGCACCGAGCCCGGCACGACCAGCATCCGTACGCCGTCGGCGATCCGGCGGCCGTCCAGGACGGCGGCGGCGGCGCGCAGGTCCTCGATGCGGCCGTTGGTGCAGGAGCCGACGAAGACGGCGTCGACCTTGACCTCGCGCAGCGGGGTGCCGGCCTCCAGGCCCATGTACTTCAGGGCGTTCTCGGCGGCGGTACGCTCCTGCGGGTCGGCGAAGTCCTCGGGGTGCGGGACGGCGGAGCCCAGCGGAGCGCCCTGGCCGGGGTTGGTGCCCCAGGTGACGAACGGGGTCAGCTCGCTCGCGTCGATGAAGATCTCGTGGTCGAAGACCGCGTCCTCGTCGGTGCCCAGGGTGTTCCAGTACGCGACGGCGGCGTCCCAGTCCTCGCCCCGGGGGGCGTGCGGGCGGCCCTTGAGGTACTCGAACGTGGTCTCGTCCGGGGCGATCATGCCGGCCCGGGCGCCCGCCTCGATCGACATGTTGCAGATGGTCATCCGGGCCTCCATGGACAGGCTCCGGATCGCCGAACCGCGGTACTCCAGGACGTAGCCCTGGCCGCCGCCGGTGCCGATCTTCGCGATGACGGCGAGGATCAGGTCCTTGGCGGTGACGCCCTCGGGCAGCTCGCCCTCGACGGTGATCGCCATGGTGCGGAACGGCGCGAGCGGCAGCGTCTGGGTGGCCAGCACGTGTTCGACCTGGCTGGTGCCGATGCCGAACGCCAGTGCGCCGAAGGCGCCGTGGGTGGAGGTGTGGGAGTCGCCGCAGACCACGGTCATGCCGGGCTGGGTCAGGCCGAGCTGCGGGCCGACGACGTGGACGACGCCCTGCTCGACGTCGCCCAGCGAGTGGATCCGGACGCCGAACTCGGCGGCGTTGCGGCGCAGCGTCTCCAGCTGGACCTTGGAGACCGGGTCGGCGATCGGCTTGTCGATGTCCAGGGTCGGGGTGTTGTGGTCCTCGGTGGCGATCGTCAGATCGGTGCGGCGGACCGGGCGGCCGGCCAGCCGCAGGCCGTCGAAGGCCTGCGGGCTGGTGACCTCGTGGAGCAGGTGCAGGTCGATGAAGAGCAGGTCGGGCTCACCCTCCGCGCGCCGCACGACGTGGTCGTCCCAGACCTTCTCTGCGAGTGTCCGTCCCATCGGGTTCCCTCCAGCCGGCCGCGTTGCCGGCCTTCTCGGTGTCGTCGAGGTCAAAGCTGTCGCCGCCCATGGTGCGGAGCGCTTCGCGCGACCTGCACGCCGGATCGGTGTCCACGATGCGGACACTCTGTCGAGGCCCCATCCTGGGTGTCTCCCGGGCTGCTGCATCCAGAGTGGCGCTTTTCCGGCGAGATTGAACTTGCGTCTCGCGGAATGAGACTGCAGTCTTAGGGCATGGACAACACTAGCGGCGTCGGCGTTCTCGACAAGGCCGCTCTGGTGCTCAGCGCACTGGAGTCGGGCCCCGCCACGTTGGCGGGGCTGGTCGCCGCCACCGGTCTGGCGCGCCCCACGGCCCACCGACTCGCCGTCGCACTCGAACACCACCGTCTGGTCACCAGGGACATGCAGGGGCGTTTCATCCTCGGCCCCCGTCTCTCCGAACTCTCCGCCGCGGCGGGCGAGGACCGGCTGCTCGCCACCGCGGGCCCGGTCCTGACCCACCTGCGCGACGTCACCGGCGAGAGCGCACAGCTCTACCGCCGGCAGGGCGAGATGCGGATCTGCGTAGCCGCCGCCGAGCGGCTCTCCGGTCTGCGGGACACCGTCCCGGTCGGCAGCACCCTGCCGATGAAGGCCGGCTCGGCCGCCCAGGTCCTGCTGGCCTGGGAGGAGCCCGAGCGGCTGCACCGCGGCCTCCAGGGCGCCCGCTTCACCGCGACCGCGCTGAGCGGCGTCCGGCGCCGCGGCTGGGCCCAGTCGATCGGCGAGCGGGAGCCGGGCGTCGCGTCCGTCTCCGCGCCCGTCCGCGGCCCCTCCAACCGCGTCGTGGCCGCCGTCTCCGTCTCCGGCCCGATCGAGCGCCTGACCCGTCACCCGGGCCGGCTGCACGCCCAGGCCATCATCGAAGCCGCGAACCGGCTCACCGAGGCCCTGCGGCGCAGCTGACACACCACGCGGAAAAGCCCGGCGGGCCCCGATCGAAAGTGATCGGGGCCCGCCGGGCTTTTCCATGCGGTACTGCGGGGACAAAACGAAAAAGACCCCGGGAAACCGGGGCCTTCCTTTTCTGGCTGGGGTACCAGGACTCGAACCTAGACTAAATGAACCAGAATCACTCGTGCTGCCAATTACACCATACCCCACCAGAGTTGAACCCTCGTCGGA
>NZ_JBHVPD010000163.1:0-13205 GCF_042887525.1 Kitasatospora sp. NPDC057936 | reverse complement strand
CGGGAAGTGATCGCCGTGGACCCCCGCAACACCTCCCGCACCTGCCCGCGCCCGGAGTGCGGGTACGTCGCGGCAAAGAACCGGCCCAACCAGGACACCTTCCACTGCGTCGCCTGCGGCCACACGGCGCACGCCGACACGGTGGGAGCCACCAACGTTCTACGGGCAGGGCTTGTCCGTCGCAACGCCCGCCAGGGTTAGCGAGAAGCCCCCGGCGTCAGCCGGAGGAGGAGTCATGGCACTGGTCGCGTTGGATGAGTCCGCGGAGTCCACGATGGTGTCAGCACTGTCCGAGTGCGACTGGGACGTTGTCGTCATCGGGGGTGGGATCCGCAAGCCGGAACCTCTCTTGCCGCTCTTCGAGCAGGTCGTGAACCTGGTCCGGCGGTATGCGCCGAAGGCGGCAATCGCCTTCAACACCAGCGGCGGTGACAGCGTGGAAGCAGCCAAGCGGTGGCTTTGAACCCGGGCTGCCGGGCTGGTTGATCCGCGATATGGGTCCCGCGGCGGGGCCAGTGGGTGTGAATGGGGGCTCCTTGTCGAGTGGCGACGGGGAGCGTCAGCGGTCGGTGGCGTCGGTGGCGCGGGTGCGCCAGTAGGTGGCTTCGGCGGGTTCGTCTTCGGCGTCGGCGAGTTCGGCCAGGAGTAGGAGTACGGCTGCGGGGAGGCCGTCGGGGGCAGGTGGGGGTGGGGTGGGGAGTTCGCGGGGGGCCGAGGCCGAGGGGCCGGTGGGCATGGCCAGGACTTCGCGGGCGCGGGTCTCGTCGCCCAGGCGTTGGAGGAGGGACGTGTAGTGGACGCGGGCCCGGGCGGCGATGTCGGGGTCCTCGGCGTGGATGGCGGTCTCGAACCAGGTGGCGGCGTCCCGTTCGCGGTCGGGCATGCTGTCGACGACCAGGGCGAGCAGGAGGACCGCCTCCGGGTGGTGCGGGCTCTGCGCGTCCTCGGCGACCGGGCGCAGCACCTCCTCGGCGCAGGCGAAGTCGCGTAGGCGGAACAGGGTGCTGCCGAGGTAGCGGCGGACGAGGTGGTGGAGGTCGGGTCCGGTGGTCTCCAGCGCTTCGGTCAGGGCGTCGCGGGCGCGGGGGAAGTCGTTGCGGGCGCGCAGGGCGATGCCGAGGAGGGTCGTGGCGCGCGGGGTGTCGGGGCTCGCCGGGAGCTCCCGTGCGGCTTCCATGAGGCGGACGGTGGCGTCGAGTTCGCCGACTTCCAGGAGGTCCTCGCCGGCGGCGACGTAGGCGGGAACGGGGTCGTCGTCGGTGGCCAGGAGGTCGGCGACGCCCTGGGTGTCGTCGCGGTCCAGCAGGAGGGCGGCGAGCATGGCCCGGGCGACCCCGGTGACGTCGGAGGGCTCGTCGGCGAGCACCGCGCGCAGCAACTCCTCGGCACGGCCCTCCTCTTCGGTGTCCAGGAGCTGCGTGGCCAGGTGGAAACGGGCGAGCTGCAGGGCCGGGCCGCCGGCGGTGTCGACGGCGGTGCGCAGGTGGGCGAGGCCCTCCGCCTCGCGGCCCGGGGTGAGGACGAGGAGCACGCCCAGCAGGGCGACGCCGGTGCCCGCCGCGACGGCGTGGCCGGAGGCCATGAGTTCGCGCAGGAGCGCCTCGGCCTCGTCGGGGCGGTCGAGGTCCACCAGGAGGGTGGCGAGGTCGATCCGGGCGACCAGTGACCATTCGGGGTGGCCGGAGGCGACGGCCCGGCGGTAGGCGTCGACGGCCTCGTCGGGGCGGCCGACGGCGACCATCAGGTCGCCGAGGAGGTCGGCCGCGCGGGGGCCGAGGTCGGGGTGCGGGGAGCGGGCCGTCTCGGTCAGGAGGGCGGCCGCCTCGTCGGCGTCGTCGAACGCGGCGGCCGACCGCGGGTCGGGGACGGCGCCGACGAGCAGGAGGGCCAGGTCGACCCGGGCCTGCCAGGACCACACATGGTGCCCGTGGGCGATGGCCCGGCGGTAGGCGTCGACGGCCTCCTCGGGCCGGCCCCGCAGCACGTGGACGTCGCCGAGCAGGTCGGCCGCGCGCGGCGCCTCGAAGCGGTGGCCGGAGGCGGAGACCTCGGCCAGCAGCGCGCACGTGCCGGTGTCGTCCCCGTCGCGGCTGTAGAGGACGCAGGCCAGGCCGTTGCGGCTGGTCATGGACCAGTCGCGGTGGTCGGTGGCGATGGCCCGGCGGAACCACTCCTCGGCCTCGGCGTACCGACCCTCGCCCAGGTGCCAGTGGCCGAGGACGGACATGGCCTCGGGGCTGCGGTCGGGGTGGCCGAGGTCGACGACCTGCCGCAGGTGGGCGAGGCCCTCGTCGGTGTCGCCGAGGAAGACCCGGGCGACGCCCAGGCACAGCCTGGCCCCGACCTCCACCCACGGCCCGCCGTTGGCGACGGCGAGCTCCAGCAGTTCCGCCGCCTCGCCGTAGCGGGACCGCACGATCAGCAGCTCGCCGAGCGCGCCCTGGGCGATCGGGCGCGCCTCGGGGTCGCCGTCCGCCAGGACCGAGCGCAACAGCTCCTCCGCCCGGCCGAGTTCGCCCCGCCCGACCAGGAGCCCGCCGAGGCCGGCGCGGGCCATGCCGGAGATCGAGGAGGCGGCGGACGTGCCGACCGCCCGGGACAGGGTCCACGGCTGGTCGGCCGGCGGGTCGGCGGCGGCCGGCGCGGAGCGCAGCGCCGGGACGCGCTTGCCCTGCTCCTGCCCGCCGATGCCCGGTGTCCCGGCGAGCACGGCCGTGCTGCCCTGGCCGCTGAGGGCCTGGCCGAGCCGGGCGGTGGCGGACGGCGGCATCTGCTCGACGCCGTGCGCGAGCACCGCGGTGAGCAGCCGCTCGGCCTGCTCGGCCTCGCCGAGCTGCCAGAGCACGCCGGCGAGCGCGATCTGGGCCAGCAGCGAGATCTCCGGGTCCGGCGCACCGACCGCCCGCTCCAGGAGGGCGCGGGCGGACTCGTGTTCGCCGCGGCCGGAGAGCAGGCTCCCGAGTTCGGCCTGGGCCAGCTCCGCGACGTCCTCGACGCCGGAGTCGGCGGCGCGCCGGAGGAGCGTCTCGGCCTCGGCGAACTCGCGGCGGTAGACGAGGATCGTGCTGAGGACCAGGGCGGCGCCGGCGGTGAGGTCGTCGTCCGCGTCCTCGGCGACGACCCGGCGCAGCTGCTGCTCGGCGATGTCGGCGCGGTCGTGCAGGACGGCCACCATGCCGAGGGTGGCCAGGTCGGCGCCGTCCAGCAGTTGGGCGGCGAGCTCCCAGGCCGCGTCGTCGACCGCCTCGGCGTCGACGGCGGTGTCGAGGTACTCGGCGACGTAGGGGAAGACCTCGTAGCCGGGCCGCCCGGCGTCGTCGCGCGCGCGGACGAGCAGGGCGATGCCCGCCTGCGCGCGGTCGCGGGCCCAGGCGAGCGCGGTGCGGTACGGCCCGTCGCCGGGGTCCAGGTCGAGCTCGACGAAGCGCAGCCGGTACCGGTCGAACAGCTCGCGCAGGGTCGGTTCGTCGAGCAGGACGGGGGAGCCGATGCGCGCCCAGTCGGCGGCGGCGCGGACCAGCAGGCGGCCCTCGGGGCAGCTCTCCGGCCCGGCCTCCAGGCGGGTCTCCAGGGCGGGCGCGGCGACGAGCATCTCGCCGAGGCCGCGCAGCGAGAGGTCCTCCTGCGGGTAGAGGTCGGCGGCGGCCTCGCGCTCCTCGTCGGTGAGGGTGTGCGGCAGGTGCACGACGGTGGCGCGGCGCAGCACCTCGCGGGTGGCGCGGCCGACCTCGTTCTCCAGGCCGGCGAGCTCCTCGCGGTGGCGGTGGGTCAGGGTGCCGACGACCAGGCAGGGCGGGTCGTGCTGGAGCAGGAGGTCCAGCGCGTGGGCGTCGAGCGCACCGGAGAGCAGGTAGTGGTGCAGGTCGTCGAGCCAGACGACGACCTGGCCGGGGGAGTGCGGCAGGCCGGCCCGGGCGAGCTCCTCCAGGTCGCGCCGGCCGCGCCGGGGGACGACGAGCCGGGCGGCGCCGTGGGCGCGGCTCAGGCGCTCGTGCAGGGTGCGGGACTTGCCCGCCTTGGACCGGCCGGCCACCAGGACGAAGCCGCCGGCGGCGAGGGCGGTGTCCACCTCGCGGTCGGCGGCCGGTCGGTCGAGGTAGGGCTCGCAACCTCTCGCGGTGTAGGTGGACTCGCTGACGCCGAGGTCGTGCGGGTCGACCTGGTCGAGCCTGGGCAGCTCGCCGGACGGCGCGAGGGGCACGGCGAGCAGGCGGGCCAGGCGCTCGCGGCGCTCCTGCTCGGTGATGTCGTGGACGAGCGCGGCGAGCGGCGGCCAGAGCCGGGCGATCGGGTCGAGCGACAGCGCGAAGCCCACCCGGCGGTCGGCGCGGCCCGGCTTCTGCCGCCGCCCGAGCACGCCGATCACCGCGTGCAGGGTGTTGTTCCACACCGGTGCGCCGGAGAAGCCGGGTTCGGCGGCCCAGCCGGTCTGCGCGGTCGACTCCAGCTGGAGCCAGTCGCCCTCGGCGTACCCGACGATCTCGCCGCGGATCGGCACGCCGCCGGTCTTGTGCTCGGCGGGGAAGCCGTGGGCGCGGAAGGTGTGGCCGAACACGTCGGCGTCGGTGCGGCGCAGCGGCGCCGGCTCGGCCCCGGGCGGCGCCGGGGCGTCGAGCTCCAGGATCGCGACGTCGCCGGCCCACTCCTTGGGCGGGTGCCAGCCGCCGGGGAGGACGCGGGCGGGGACGGGCTCGTGCGCGGGCAGGAACGGGAAGCGGACGAGCACCGGGCCGTCCGGCGGCTCGGCGGGGGTGCCCGGGTCGACGACGTGGGCGCAGGTGAGGACGAGGCGCTCGGAGATGAGCGTGCCGCCGCCCTCGGGCAGGGGACGCCCGTGCGGCTGGATGCTGACGACCCAGGGCGCGCGGGCCGGGTTGGGCGCCACCGGTCAGCTCGCGGCGGCCGGACCGGACTTCCAGCTGAGTTTGACGTCGAAGTGGCCCTCGGTGGCGGTCTTGGCGATGACGACCCCGGCCTCGGCGTTGAGCTTGATGCCGAAGGACACCTCGATCTCCTCGGGCTTGAGGTGCCGCAGCACCGCGAGGACGGATTCGAGCGTGGGGCGGCACGCGGTGAGCGCGGCGTCGAGGCGGTGCGCGGCCTCGGCGATGCCCTCGTCGCTGCGGGAGACGAGCTGGATGCCGGGGGAGTCGTCGTCGACCTCGACCACGAGGGAGGAGTCGTCCGGTCCCTGGAAGCGCAGCAACTCCGGCATGGTGACCCCCACTTGGTGACGTCGTGCGGTGGTGCGACGGTCGCAGGATAGCGGTGGGCGGGGGTGTGGCGGGGGTGTTCGGCGGAGCCGGGGTGTCGCAGGGGTGGGCGGCGGGGCCGCGAGAGGGGGGAGGAGGTGCGCGCGGGGTCGTGCGGTGGTGCGACGGTCGCAGGATAGCGGTGGGCGGGGGTGTGGCGGGGGTGTTTGGCGGAGCCGGGCCCGCCGGCTCCGACTCGCTGCCCGAACGGTCCCCGGGAGCTTGGTCGTTGCGGGTGTCGGGTGGGCGTTCCGCCGCTACCATCGGGGCCCGGACGTGGGCACGGCTGCGGGTACGGCTGGGGGTGACGGCGTGGAGCGGGCCAGGCGGGAGATCGCGGCGGCGCTGGAGGCGGTGGGCGACGGCGAGGTCGTCGCGTCGCTGCGGGTGCTGGGGGCCGCGCTGCAATGGGTGTGCGCCGAACTGCGCGGGATCGACGGCGGGCCCGGTGGCGCGTCCGCACTTGAAGCGCTGTACGAGCTCGACGACGCCCTGACGGCCGGGGAGGGCCTGCGCGACGCGGTCGACGTGCTGTTCGACGCGGTGCTGGCCGGGGCGGCCGTCCGGCGCGACGTCGGCGACCTCGCGGACCGGCTGCGGGCGGCCAAGCGGGCCGTGCAGGCCGAACGGGAGGCGCTCGACGAACTGGAACAGCGCGAGCACGAGTTGCGTCGCCGTCTCGCCGAGCTCACCGAACTGCGGCGACAGGTCGACGACTTGCGGCGCCTGGAGCGGATCGTCTCGGCACTCGACGGGCTCGCCCGCCAGCAGGAGGTCATCACCGCCCGCCTGCTGGCCCTGCGCGGCAAGGACACCGGCGTCGAGGACGTCCTGCGCACGAGCGCCGACCGGCTCGTGCGGCTCTCCGAGGAGCAGCTCGCCGCGCTCTCGCCGCAGACCCGCGACCGGCTCGCCCGCGCCCAGGACGTGGACGATCAACTCAGCGTCGAGCAGCGGAGGTTCGAGGAGAGCAGTGCTCGTCTGGCCGAGGTGCGGGACCGCCTGGACAGCGTGCGCACCCGGCGCGTCGAGCAGCTCGCCTCGCTGCGCCTGCACGCCCACGCGGACGCCGAACTGGCCCGGGCGCTCGCGCCGGAGAGCGTGGAGGCGGACGGCTCGGACGGCTCCGACGGCGGGGCCCGCTCGGCGCTGGTCGAGGCCGAGGCGCTCGCGGCCTCGCTGGAGACCAGGCTCACCCGGGTCGACGAGATCCTCGCCGGGCTGCTGGAGCGCCGTGAGCAGGAGGACGACGGTACGCACGCCGCCCTGTCCTGGGCGGACCAGTAGTTCAGGAGAGCGGCGGCACGTCCTCCCCCGCGAAGGTGATCGGCTCCTCGGCGGGCCCGTCCCAGCCGTCCGGTCCGAGGCGGCGCGCCAGCCTGGTCTCCATCGTCTGGAGCAGGCCGCCCACCGCCCGCGCGTTGCCGAAGTCGTGCGGGCGCGCCGCGCGTTGGGCGTCGAACCAGGCGGCGGCGCGGCGCGCGGCGTCGTCGGAGAGCCGGTAGCGCTGGGCCGCCGCCTGGTTGCGCAGGATCTGCACGAGGTCGGCGGTCGGGTAGTGGGCGAAGTGCAGCGTCTCGCCGAAGCGGGAGCGCAGGCCGCTGTTGGCGTCGAGGAAGCGCTGCATCTCGCGCGGGTAGCCGGCCGCGATGACCACGAGCCGGCCCGGGTTCTCCATCATCTCGCGCAGGAGGGTGTCGACGGCCTCCTCGCCGAAGTCGTTGCGGCCGTCGCCGGAGGCCAGGCTGTAGGCCTCGTCGATGAACAGGACCTTGTCGAGCGCGGAGCGGACCACCTCGCGCGTGCGCGGCGCGGTCTGGCCGACGTACTGGCCGACCAGGTCGGCGCGCGTCACCTCGACGACCTCGTCGGTGTGCAGGAGCCCGAGGGCGTGGCAGATGCGGCCGACCAGGCGGGCGACGGTGGTCTTGCCGGTGCCGGGCGGGCCGAGGAAGAGCATGTGCGGGACGGCGGTGCCGGGCAGGCCGCGGGCCTGGCGCAGGGCGAGGCGTTCGGTGAGGCCGGTGAGGAACTCGCGGACCTCGCGCAGGCCGACCAGGTGGTCGAGTTCGGCGAGCAGGTCGGCCGCGGCCGGGACGGGCTTCGGCGGGTAGGAGCGGTACCGTTCGGGCAGGTCGGCGGGGAGCAGCGGCAGGTGCACCTGCCGCTGGACGCGGCCCGCCCACGTGTCGAACAGGTCGTCGGCGAGCAGGCGCATCGCCCCGGCGTTGCCGAAGCCCTCGCGGGCGACGCGGTGCATGCCGGTGACGACCCGTTCCAGCAGCTCGCGGGTCTCCTTGGTCGGCGTGAGCTGACGTTCCGTCAGCATGCCGAGCAGGATGGTGAGGAGGGTCTCCGGGTCGTAGTCGGGGAACTCGATGTGGGCCCGGATCCGGCGGTCGAGGCCCGGGTCGGCGGCGAGGAACTCGCGCATCTTGTCGGGGTAGCCGGCGAGCACCACGACCAGCCGGTGGCGGTCGTTCTCCATGCGGGCCAGCAGTGCGGTGATCGCCTGCCCGCCGAAGCCGTCGCGCTGGTCGCTGAGCGCGTAGGCCTCGTCGAGGAAGAGGACGCCGTCGAGGGCGCGGTCGATCAGGGCGTTGGTCCGCTCGGCGGTCTGGCCGACGTAGCCCGCCACGAGGTCGGAGGCGTCGGCCTCGATCAGGTGCCCGCGGCGCAGCAGCCCGAGGTCGCGGTAGATCTCGCCGATCAGCCGGGCGACGGTGGTCTTGCCGGTGCCGGGGTTGCCGGTGAAGAGGAGGTGCTGGGTGGCGGCGTCGCGCCGGGCGGGCAGGGCGCGTTCGGCCTCGATGCGGTTGCGCAGGCGGTGGAGGTGGCGTTTGACGGGCGTCAGGCCCGGCATGGCCTCCAGACGCGCCCAGGGGCTCTCGTCGTGCGGGGTGACGGTGGTGACCAGGCGCCGTTCGAGGACGGTGCGCCGGTCGAGCGCGGCGCCGTCGGAGATGAGCAGACGCAGGTCCTCGCGCCAGGCGGAGGCGCGGCGCGGGGTGCTCGCGAAGGAGCGCACGAGCGGCGCGAGCTCCCGCCAGTCGCCGATGCGCAGGTGTTCGCGGAGGCGCAACTGCTGGACCATGCGGTCGAGTTCGGACTCGTCCGGGTAGCCGACCCGGAACGCCCCGCCCCGGGCGGGCTGGTCGATCTCGGTGCGCAGGAAGGCGGCGAGGGCGGGGTAGACGCGCCGGTCGGCGACCACCCGCTCGACCTCCTCCAGCGTGGAGCGGCGGAAGACGAAGATCCACCGGTTGCGGCCGAGCCGGTCCTGGGCCCGGTCGGCGAGGGCGCCGGCCAGCTGCCGGGAGGCCTCGTTGTGGACGAGGGTCTCCTCGGCCTGGATGTAGACGACGGCGGTGCGCACCTCGCGCTGCCGCAGCTGGCCGAGGTGCGTCATGACCGCGAAGGGGTCGGCGACGCCGGTGACGCGGGCGGGCGCCGCGGCCGGGGCCGGGGCCGGCGGCGCGTCGGGGACGAGCCGGAGGGCGCCGAGGGGCCCGCGCAGCCGCCGCATCGCGCCGGCCGGCCGCGCGGGCGCGGGCTCCCCGCCCGGCCGGCTCAGCCGCCGCGACTCCGGGTCGCGGAAGTACAGCGGGCGGCTGAGCGAGGAGTAGACGATGCGCTGGTAGCCCTCGGCGTGGAGCAGCTCCCAGAGGGTCTCCTCCAGGGTGCGCACCCGGTAGTCCGGGTCGACGAAGACGTCGTCCACGCCGGGGCCGTACAGGACGGTGAAGGGCTCGTCGGTGCTCAGGCGCAGGTCGCGGAAGCGTTCGCCGCGCGCGAGTGTGGTCATGCGCCCTCGCCCTGGGGCTTGGGCCGCAGGTCGTAGCGGGGGTCGTCGGTCCTGAGGTCGGGGGCGCCGGGTTCGAGGCGCGGCATCGGGACGGGGGCGTGCGCCTGGTGGCCGCCGGCCTCCAGCATCCGCCGCACCGCCTCGGCGCGGGCGCGCTGGTCGGCCTCCGCCTCGGTGTCGCGGTCGGAGGAGATCACCCGGATCACGTTGCGGCCCGAGGCCGGGTCGGCGGTGTCGATGTCGATGACGATCTCGCTGCCGGTCTCGTGCCGCAGCCGGGTGATGTGGGCGCCGCGCTGGTCGGAGCCGACGAAGTCGTCCTCGACGTAGGCGTAGAACGCGGTCTCGGCCAGCGCCTGGACCACCTCGTCGGCGAGGTTGACGCGGATCTGCGAGGCGAGCTGGCACAGGCGCGCCTGCCGCACGGTGTCGGCCAGTTGCGCCTCCAGGGCCGGCGCCTCCTCCCGGCAGATGCGCTCCAGCTCCTCGGCCGTGGTGGCCTCGTCGCGCGAGCGCTCCAGCAACTCGTCGAGGCGGTCGCGGAGTTCGTCCAGGGCGCCGGCCGACCAGAAGTCGACGTCGAGCGCGTAGCCGGGGATCTCCCGCTGATCCGGTCCGACGACCGGCAGCTGCGCGCTGCGCCGCACCTGCTGCTCGACCAGCAGCACCGCCTGGACGGCCGCGGACTGCCAGGACCGGCGCAGCAGTTCGGCCTGCTCGATGCGGACGCGGAGCTCGCTGAGGGTGTAGTAGCCCTCCTGGGCCACCGCGAGCGCGGCGTCGTAGCGGCCGAGGTCGTGGTTGCCGCGCGCCTGGCCGAGGCGCAGTCGGACGGCGTCCAACTCGCCCGGGGCGTAGCGCTCGTGGGGGAGGGTGTCGGTGATGAGATCGGCCATGGAGCCGGCGTCGGCGAGCCAGGTGGCGGAGAGCTGTTCGGCCCTGGTGCGGTCGTGCTGCAACTCCTTGACGTCGGCGGTGAGTCCGGCGATCTCGGCGCGGCGCTCGCGGCGTTCCTCGGCGAGATCGGTCTCGAACTTCCGCCGCTGCTCGTCGAGTTGCGTGCGCGTCTCGGCGCGCAGCTCTCCGGCCGTATGGGTCAGCCGCTGGTGGAGGTCGGCGGCCTGCTGGTGGAGCCGCCGGTTGGTCTCCTCCTCCAGCGCGCGGTTCTGGTCGCTGAGCCGGCGGACGGCCTCCTCGCTCTGCTGCTGGCGGCGCCGCACGGCCTCGAACTCGCCGGCCATGTCGGCGCGGGCCTGCTCGCGCACGCCCTGGATGAGCTTGGGCAGGTCCCGGCGGACCGTCTTCAGCTCGTCGGCGCTCTTCAGCAGGCGGTACCACTGGGACTCGTCCACCTGGATCTGCTTGCGGCCGCTCATCGTGCCCTCCCTGGGTCTGCTTGCGCGATCCGGTTCCGTACGGTGGTGACGGCCGTGTCGAAGGCCTCCAGGAGGCCCGTGGGCGGCACGCCGACGAGCAGAGCCTCGGGCCCGTCGAGGGCGATCTCGGCGCTGCGCGGGCCGTTCTCGTAGTCGTGGTCCTCGGCCCGGGAACGGCTGCTGAGCCGGTGCACCCGTTGGTTGGTGCTGCCGCGCAGGCCGCGTCCGGTGTTGTGCCCGGCCACGTAGAGGCCGTCCACGAGCACGTCGACGAGGGCGAGCAGGCGGGGGACGCCCGGGTGCGGCGGGTGCTCGCGCAGGCGTTCCAGGCGGTGGCCGGTGAAGCAGAGGACGGAGACGTCCCGCCGGGCGCGCGCCAGTTCGACGGTCTCGGCCAGGGCGGCGGCCTGGGCCATCGGCTCGCCGCCGGAGAGCGTCAGGCCGGTGACCCGCTCGTCCGCGAGCAACTCGGTGGCGAGCGCCTCCGGGCTGACGAGCCGGGCGGGCCGGTCCGGGATCCAGTCCGGGGACATGCAGCCGCGGCAGGTGAACGGGCAGCCCTGCACCCACACGACCGAGCGCAGCCCCGGGCCGAGCGCCCGGGTGCCGACGTGCGTCGCGGCGACGTTCACCGCAGTGGCGGTCACGACGGCCGCCCCGGCGGTTCGGCCGGCACCGGCTGGTAGACGAACGCCGTGCCCGCGGCCACCACCCGGCTGCCGGGTGCGCACGTGACGGAGCTCGCGCGGGCCTGCGAGCCGTCCGGACTGTAGCGGATGCGCAGGTCGATCCGGGCGCCGCGCTCCGACACCCGGCGCCGGCCGCGCACCCGCCCGGCCCCGCCCAGCGCCGGGCGAAGCTGCATCCGGCGGCCGGTGAGCGGGACGTGTTCGGGGATCTGCTCGCCGAAGGCCGGCTCGATGAGCAGCACGCCGTTCAGCGCGGGCCGGTACACCCGCAGCCACGCGAGGACGAGCACCAGCAGGACCAGCAGCGGCAGGCCGATCATGAGCGGCAGGGTCGCCGCCGAGCCGACCTGCCCGGAGACGTCCACCGGGAGCCCGGCCGGCTGGAGCGCCGGCGGGATGTCGAGCTGGAGGTCCGGCGCGAGGGCGGGCTGCCACGGCGAGCCGACCGTCCCCGTGACCTTCAGGGTGGAGCTCGTGTGCTCCACGTGCTGCGGGGTCAGCAGTCCGCCGTCGAGCCGGCCGGTGATCCGCACCGGGATGTCCTGGGTGGAGCGGGGGGAGAGGATCAGCGAGGACGGCAGCCCGGACACCTCGAAGGGGTGGCCGGCGACGGACACGGCGATTCCGTCGACCGAGAGGGGCACGCGGGCGGCGTGCGAGGTGAACGAGAGCGTGCCCGTCGCCTCGCCCTTGCCCAGGTCGAGCGTCGGCGGCCCCGACCAGGACACGGTGACGCCCTGTCCGTGGTCCGGCGCGAGCATCGCGCGGGCCTGCCGGAGGCGGGTGTCCTCGCCCGCGCGCTGGAGGTAGGAGCCGAGGTCCTGGATGCTGCCGGGCACGAGCTCCCGGGTGTCGGCGACGACCTGGCGCAGCAGCTCCGCGCCGGTCGCGCCCGTCGCCAGGGGCAGGGCGTAGCCGACGAGGTCGGTGTGCCCGGCGAGCTTGGCGGCGCGCGCGTGCAGGGCGGCCGTCCAGGTGGAGGTGGCGGCGACGGGGTAGGCACTGCCGGCCGCCGGGGCGTTCTCGCCGTCCGTCATCAGCACCACGGAGGCGATCGGCAGGGCGTCGCTGCGCTCCAGCTCGCCGAGCGCGGCGTTGAGGGCCGCGCCGATGTCGGTGTCGCCGTTGGCACTCGGGGCGGCGGGCAGGCGGGACAGGATGTCCGTCGGGTTCCCGGCGGCGCCGATGTAGCGGGCGACGACGGTGGTGTCGAAGGTGTACAGGGCGACGTGGTCCGCGCCGGTGAGCCCCGCGAGGAAGGTCTGGAGCGTCTGGCGGACCGTCCCGTAGCGGCCCTGCTGCGTCATCGACGGGGACGTGTCGACGAGGACGACGTAGTCGGCCGGCTGGTGTTCGAGACCGAGGGCCTGGTAGACCTCGGCGCGCGTGGGCCGGTTCGGGTCGGCCGCGTGCGCGGCACCGGGCCGGAGCAGGCCCGGCAGGAGGATGGCCAGCAGGAGGATTGGCAGCAGGAGCGCGGCCGGCGGCCGGGCCGTGCGCGACGGATTCATCGGTGGTCTCCCTCAAGGACGCCCGGCAGTTCGCCGAGCGGGTACTCGTGCGGCTCGCCGGAGCCGCCCGCGGGCCGCAGCACGAGCCGGGTCGGGCCGGCCGCCGCCATCGCGATCCCGATGTGGAAGCGTTCGCCCGCCCGGCTCGCCGGCAGGGTGACCGCCCCGACCCGGACGGCGGGCCCGCCGGCCCCGTCCCGGACCCGCACCTCGGCCTCGCGCGGCCGCTCGCCGGCGCCCCCGACGGCGACCCGGCGCCCGGCCCGCTCGGCGAACACGGTGGCGCCGCCCGGCACCAGGCGGCCGGGCCCGCACAGCGTCAGCTCGGTCTCGGCGAGCCGCCCGCGGTGGACCCGCCGGGCGCCGATCAGCACCTCGTACGGGTACCGGTCGGCCGGGTCGACGAGCCCGGCCGCCACCAGGGCGGTGCCCAGGACGGCGGCCAGCGCCGGGTCCGCGGCGGCGGGCAGGCCGACCGCCCGACCGGCCCCGGCGGCGGCCCGCCGGACGGCGGCGAGCCGGGCCGGACCGCCCACGGCGACCACCGGCAGGCCGTCGAGCCCGGCCTCGGC
>NZ_JBHVPD010000162.1:0-13230 GCF_042887525.1 Kitasatospora sp. NPDC057936 | reverse complement strand
CTGCCAACGGTGAGAACACCCCACCCACAGAGTCGGCAGTCGGAAAATCATCCAGCCCCCGGAGCGGCCACCCCCGCAGCCACCCCCGGCACCCCCCACCCACCCGAAAGCCCACGACCCCCCAAGCCCCGCGCAGCGGCCCTCCCACCCCGATCCCCCAGGTGAAAGGATGGTCCCCGGACCCCCGCGACGGTGCGGCGGCCCGAAGAGCAGAGCCGAGGAGCGCAGTCATGCCGAAGCAGGCCCCGCAGAGCGACCCCCTGCAGGACGCCCCCGAGGTGTCCGCGCCGCAGCACGCGGCCGCCGGCCTGCCCGCCGTCGGCCACAGCCTCCGCATGGCCACCGAGCAGATGGGCGCCCGCCGCACCCTCGCCACGCTCCTCAAGGTGAACCAGCCGAACGGCTTCGACTGCCCCGGCTGCGCCTGGCCGGAGCCGGACAAGACGCACACCGCCGAGTTCTGCGAGAACGGTGCCAAGGCCGTCGCCGAGGAGGCGACCGAGCGCCGGATCCGGGCCGAGTTCTTCGCCGCGCACCCGGTCGCCGACCTGGCCGAGCGCTCCGGCTACTGGCTCGGACAGCAGGGCCGCCTCACCCAGCCGATGCTGCTGGAGGAGGGCGCGACGCACTACACCCCGATCTCCTGGGACGACGCCTTCGCGCTGATCGCCGAGGAACTCAAGGCCCTCGACACCCCGGACGGCGCCGCGTTCTACACCTCGGGCCGCACCAGCAACGAGGCCGCCTTCGCCTACCAGCTGTTCGCCCGCCGCCTGGGCACCAACAACCTGCCGGACTGCTCCAACATGTGCCACGAGTCCTCGGGTTCGGCGCTCACCGAGACGCTCGGCGTCGGCAAGGGCAGCGTGAGCCTGAAGGACCTCTACCAGGCCGACCTGATCATCGTGGCCGGCCAGAACCCGGGCACCAACCACCCCCGGATGCTCTCCGCCCTGGAGCGCGCCAAGCGGGCCGGCGCGAAGATCGTCAGCGTCAACCCGCTGCCGGAGGCGGGCCTGGAGCGCTTCAAGAACCCGCAGAACGCCCGCGGCCTGGTCGGCCACGGCACCAAGCTGACCGACCTGTTCCTGCAGATCCGCCTCGGCGGCGACCTCGCGCTGTTCCGGGCACTCAACCAGCTGGTCCTGGAACGAAACGGCGTCGACCGCACCTTCGTCAACGAGCACTGCCACGGCTACGAGGAGTTCGAGGCCCAGGCCACAACGACCGACCGGGACGAAGTCCTCACCGCGACCGGCCTGCCCTGGGAGCAGATCGAGGAGCTCGGCCGCATGGTGCTGGCCTCGAAGAAGATCATCGTCTGCTGGGCGATGGGCCTCACGCAGCACAAGCACGCCGTCCCGACCATCCGCGAGGTGGTCAACTTCCTCCTGCTGCGCGGCAACGTCGGCCGCCCCGGCGCGGGCGTCTGCCCGGTGCGCGGGCACAGCAACGTGCAGGGCGACCGGACGATGGGCATCTTCGAGCGGCCGAGCAAGGCGTTCCTGGACGCGCTCGGCAAGGAGTTCGCGTTCGAACCGCCGCGCGAGCACGGCCTCGACTCGGTGGACACGATCCGCGCGATGCGCGACGGCAAGGTCGGGGTCTTCTTCGCGATGGGCGGCAACTTCGTCGCGGCGACGCCGGACACCGAGGTCACCGAGGCCGCGATGCGGCGCTGCCGGCTGACGGTGCACGTCTCGACCAAGCTGAACCGCTCGCACGTGATCACCGGAGCCCGCGCGCTGATCCTGCCCACCCTCGGCCGCACCGACCGGGACGTCACCGGCTCGGGCGCCCAGTTCGTCAGCGTCGAGGACTCGATGGGCCAGGTGCACGCCTCGCGCGGCGGCCTGCGCCCGCCCGCGCCCGGTCTGCTCTCCGAGACCGCGATCATCTGCCGCCTCGCCCGTGCCGTGCTCGGACCGCAGGACACCGTGCCGTGGGAGGACTTCGCCGGCGACTACGACACCCTGCGGGCCCGGATCGCCCGGGTCGTGCCCGGCTTCGAGGACTACAACGAGAAGGTGCGCCGCCCCGGCGGTTTCACCCTGCCGCACGGCCCGCGCGACTCCCGGACCTTCCCGACGGCCACCGGCAAGGCCAACTTCACCGTCAACCCGCTGACCGCCCCGGAGGTCCCGCCAGGTCGCCTGCTGCTGCAGACGCTGCGCTCGCACGACCAGTACAACACCACGATCTACGGCCTCGACGACCGCTACCGCGGCATCAAGGGCGGCCGCCGGGTGGTCCTGGTGAACCCGGCCGACGCCGCCGAACTCGGCCTGACCGAGGGCGCGTTCGTCGACCTGGTGGGCGAGTGGAAGGACGGCGTCGAGCGCCGCGCACCGCACTTCAAGGTGGTCCACTACCCGGTGGCCCGCGGCGGGGCGGCGGCCTACTACCCCGAGACGAACGTACTGGTCCCGCTCGACTCGACGGCCGACATCAGCAACACCCCCACGTCGAAGGCGGTCGTCATCCGGTTCGAGCCGGACAGCACCGCGGGCTGAGCCTCCAAACAACGGAGAGGCCGCCTCTCAGGGCGGCCTCTCCATCCGGCTACGGGACTCAGGGCAGCAGGCCACCGATCAGCGGCAGCGTGGCAGTGGCGCTCCCGGGCGCCGAAGCAGTGGGCGTCCCCGTACCGGACGGCGTCGGCGTACCCGTCCCGGAAGGCGTCGGAGTGCCCGTCCCACTCGGCGTCGGCGTACCCGTCCCCGAAGGCGTACCCGTCCCCGAGGGAGTCCCGGTCCCCGACGGCGACCCCGTACCCGACGGAGTCCCGGTCCCGGACGGCGTCCCGGTCCCGGACGGCGTCCCGGGCGTGGTGGACGGGGTCCCCGGGTTCGGCGCCGGCGTGCCCGGGACCGGGGTCGTGCCCGGGGCCGGGGTCGTGCCCGGGGCCGGGGCCGGCACCGGCGGCCGCTGCTCGGCCGGGGTCGGGGCGATCGGCGTGACGGTGTCCCAGCCGGTCGGGAGGTCGGGCACCTTCCAGGCGCCGCCGGCGTCGTCGGCCGCGCCGGACGGGTCGGGGCGGACGGCCCCGAGGATCGCCATCGAGCCGATCGGCGAGACCTTGATCACCGCGCCCGGCCGGGGGGCCTGCACGATCAGCCCACCGCCGATGTACATCGCGACGTGGGTGGCGCCCTGGAAGTACACGATGAGGTCGCCGGGCCGGATCTGGTTCAGCGCGACGTGCGGGAGCTCGGCCCACTGCTCCTGGCTGGTGCGCGGGATCGGCTTGCCGGCGTGCAGCCAGGCCTGCGAGGTGAGGCCGGAGCAGTCGTACGAGTCCGGGCCGATGCCGCCCCACAGGTAGGGCTTGTTGAGCTGGGCCAGCGCGAAGGCGACCGCCGCGCGACCGGCCAGCGAGGGCGTGCGCTCGCCCTGGCCGAGGGCGCCGCTGGCGAGGAAGGCGAGCTGGGCCTCGTCGGCCTTGGCCTTCTCCAGCTTCTCCAGTTCGGTGCGCTGGGCGCCGGTGAGCGAGGAGACCAGCTGCTCGACGGCGGCGAGGTCGGTGGCGACCTTGGCCTTCGCCGCCTCCTGCTGGGCGACGAGCGCCTGGGAGGTCTTGAGGGCGTCCGCGGTCTGCGCGGTCAGCCCGGCGAGTTCGTTGCGGTCGGCCTTGAGCCGGTCGAGGAACTCGGACTGCGAGCGGCTGGCGGTGGCGAGCAGCTCGGCGATGGTGACGGCCTCGTACGGGTCCTTGGAGAGCAGGAGTTCGGCGTAGGCGGAGGTGGCACCGTTGCGGTACTGGGCGGCGGCGAGCTGCGCGGCGATGTCGGTGCCGGCGTCGACCTGCTTCTGCTGGCGTTCGAGGCGGTTCTGCAGGTCGGTGAGGGCGGTCTGCTGCTCGGTGACCTTGGCGACCGCGCCGTTGTACTGCTCGGTGGCGGCCTCGGCGCCCTGGTAGAGCGCGTGCAGCTGGTCGAGCAGCGGTCCGAGGGTGGCCTTGGCGGCGGCGAGCGGGTCGTCCCCCGGGGCGGCCGTGGGCGCCGTCACGCCGGGCGTGCCCGGGTCGGGTGCGGCGTACGCGGCCCCGGCGGCGAACGGGAGCGCCAGCGCGGCGGCGGCCAGCACGGCTCCGCAGCGCAGGGCGGCCCGCACCCAGGGTCGTACGCCCACCGTCTCGCCGCGCCGCGATTCCCCGCCCATGGGTCTTCCTCCCCGCCCTGCCCGTCCCCGGGTTCCCCGGATCCCGGCGATCCTCCCACGGGTTACCCGCCGGAAACAGGGCGCGCCAGGACCGGAAGGTGAATTCTCCGTTCACAGCCCCGTTCACGGTCCCGTTCACGGTCCCGTTCACCTGTGAGACAGGTCTCAGCAAACGTGTGCGAACCGGGGCGTTCTTCGCTAAGGTCCAGCTCAGCGCGACCCATGTCACTCCTGCGAAAGCTTACGGCCATCGCCAGGACACCAGCGGAACCACGATTCCCGGCTCAGTTCACCTTCCGTTCACCGAACCTGCCTACGGTCGCGAGCGACACCAACGTCCGTGCGACAACTACGACGATTGTTTGGGTATGGAACACATCTCGTTCCTGGTAGCCGTTGTGATCATCACGGCGCTCGCCTTCGACTTCACCAACGGGTTCCACGACACCGCGAACGCGTCCGCCACCGCGATCGCGACGGGAGCCCTCCGGCCGAAGGTCGCGGTCACCATCGCGGCCGTCCTCAACTTCGCGGGCGCGTTCCTGTCCGTGAAGGTCGCCACCACCATCTCCGGCGGCATCGTCAACGAGAAGACCGGCATCCACCCCGAGATCATCTTCGCCGCCCTGGTCGGCGCGATCCTGTGGAACCTGCTGACCTGGCTGCGCGGCCTGCCGTCCAGCTCCTCGCACGCCCTGTACGGCGGCCTGATCGGCGCCACGATCGTCGGCGTCGGCATGAACGGCGTCAACTTCGACACCGTGGTCACCAAGATCCTGATCCCGGCGGTCGCCTCCCCGTTCGTCGCGGGCCTGGCCTCCTTCGGCGCCACCAAGCTGGCGTACCTGATCACCCGCCGCAGCAACGGGGCCACGACGGACAAGGGCTTCCGCAAGGGCCAGATCTTCTCGTCCTCGCTGATCTCGCTCGCGCACGGCACCAACGACGCCCAGAAGACGATGGGCATCATCACCCTGACCCTGGTCTCGGTCGGCGCCCTGCCCAAGGGCGCGCTGCCCCCCACCTGGGTGATCGTCTCGGCGGGCGCCGCGATCGCGCTCGGCACCTACATGGGCGGCTGGCGGATCATCCGCTCGATGGGCAAGGGCCTGGCGGACATCCAGCCGCGGCAGGGCTTCGCCTCCGAGTCGTCGGTCGCGACCGTCATCCTCACCTCGTCGCACATGGGCTTCGGCCTCTCCACCACCCAGGTCTGCACCGGCGGCATCATGGGCGCCGGTCTCGGCGGCCCGAAGCCGGAGCTGCGCTGGAGCATGGTCCGCCGCATGGTCTACACCTGGGGCCTGACCCTGCCGGCCGCCGGCCTGGTCTCCGGCGGCGCGGCCCTGGTGGTCCGCCAGGGCACCTGGGGCGTGGTGCTGGTCGGCGCCGCGCTGGTCGCCGGCGCGGGCGGCATGTGGCTGATCTCCCGCCGCCAGCCGGTCGGCGCGGACAACGTCAACGAGGTCGGCTCCGTCGAGGACGTCACGGCGGTCGACGTCACCGCGCTCGACGTCACCGCCGCCGACGTCACCGCGGTCGACGTCACCCCGGCCGCCCCGGCGAACGCCGCCCCCACCACCGCCTCGACCACGGTCGCGGCCTGAGCGCCGCCGGCTGAGGAGCACACACCATGCACATCAAGTGGAACGCCCTGGCCCAGACCGCCGGAATCAGCTTCGGCGTCACCGTCGCCGTGGTCACCGTCTTCGCGCTCGGCATCCTGGCCCTGTCCCGCCGCGAGGCCGCGCTGACCGCCCGCGAGGACCGCACCGCCCAGGCCGGCACCGCCCAGGCCGCCGGCGGCCGGCTGGCGCTGGCCGGCGCGTACGCCTGCTTCGCCGTCTGCGCCGCGGCCGTCGTCTACGGCCTGGTGCTGATCGCCGCGCCGTAGTCCCCACCGCGCACACGCGAACGGGCCGGGAAGTGGATCCCCACTTCCCGGCCCGTTTCCGTGCCCGCGTACCGGAGGCGTCAGTTCTGCTGCGTGGTCCGCAGCGCCGTCTCCCGGATGAACAGCACCGTGACGAAGGAGGCCAGCGCGAACGGCGCGGCCCACAGGAACACCGTGCCGACGCCGTGCCCGAAGGCGTCCGTCACCAGCGGCAGGATCGGGGCCGGCAGCTTGTGCAGGTCCGGGATGCCGCCGTCGGAGGCCGCGTGCCCGGCCGGGATGTGCGCGGCGGCCAGGTTCTCGGCGAGGTAGTGGCCGACCTTGTTGTTCATCAGCGCGCCGAGCGCGGAGACGCCCATCGCGCCGCCCATGGTGCGGAAGAACGTGACGACCGAGCTGGCCGCGCCGAGTTCGTTGCGGGGCACCGTGTTCTGCACCGCGAGCACCAGGTTCTGCATGGTGAGGCCGAGTCCGATGCCGGTGATCGCCATGTAGACGGAGAGCAGCACGTAGCTGGTGTCGGTCCGCATGGTGCCGAGCAGGCCGAAGCCGATCGCGAGCAGCGCCGTGCCGGAGACCAGGTAGGCCTTCCAGCGGCCGTACTTGGTGATCAGCCGGCCGGCGACGGTCGAGGAGAGCGCCAGGCCGAGGATCATCGGCAGGGTCATCAGGCCGGCCATCGTCGGGGACTTGGCGCGGGCCAGCTGGAAGTACTGGCTGAGGAAGGTGGTCGCGCCGTACATGCCGACGCCGACCAGCACGCTCGCGAGCGCGGCCAGGGTGACGGTGCGGTAGCGGAAGAGGTCCGGCGGGATGATCGGCTCGGCGGCGCGGCGCTCGATGACGACGGCGAGCGCGCCCAGCAGCAGGCCGCCGCCGACCATGGCCGCGGTCTGCCAGGACAGCCACGCGTAGTTCTTGCCGGCCAGCGTGATCCAGACCATCAGCAGGCTGACGGCGCCGGTGATGGTCAGCGCGCCGAGGTAGTCGATCTTCGGCTTGCGCCTGACCACCGGCAGCTTGAGGGTGCGCTGGACCACCAGGATCGCGGCGATCGCGAACGGGATGCCGACGTAGAAGCACCAGCGCCAGCCGAGCCACGAGGTGTCGACGATGACGCCGCCGATGAGCGGGCCGCCGATGGTGGCGAGGGCGAACACCGCGCCGAAGTAGCCGCTGTATCGCCCGCGCTCGCGCGGCGGGACCATCGCGGCCAGGCAGATCTGGCCGAGCGCGACGACACCGCCGGCGCCGATGCCCTGGAGGGCGCGGCAGGCGATGAGTTCGCCGGTGTTCTGGGAGAGGCCGGCCAGGGCGGAGGTGGCGATGTAGATCAGCAGGGCGATCTGCAGCAGCACCTTCTTGCTGGCGAGGTCGGAGAGCTTGCCCCAGATCGGGGTGGAGGCGGTGAGGGTGAGCAGCGCTGCGGTGATCACCCAGGTGTAGGCGGACTGGCCGCCGTGGAGGTCGGTGAGGATGTGCGGCAGGGCGTTGGAGACGACGGTCGACGAGAGCACGGCCACGAAGAGGCCGAGCAGCAGGCCGGACAGCGCCTCCATCACCTGTCGGTGGGTCATGGGTCGGTCGTCGACGGCGGCGGCTGCGCCGGTCGCGGCCTCGGTGGTCACGGTCATCCCGGTCCTTAGAAATCGTTGACTTAGGCAACCATACGAGCAGATGGTTGCTTAGGGCAACTTTCTTCAAGGCAAAGTAAAGCCGGGCCCCACCCGCGCGCCCCCGGGCAGCCGCTCCCGCGCGACCCCCGGCGGCCCCTCCCGCGACCCCACCCACACGACCCCCTGCGGTCACTCCCCCGCGGGCTCGCCGAACACGTCGTTGAAGCGGTGCAGCAGCTCGGCGAAGCGGACCACGTCCTCCTGGGACCAGCCGCCCATCACCTCGCGGACCCGCCGCATCCGGACGTCCCTGGCCGCGAGGTAGCGCCGCCGCCCGTCCTCGGTCAGCGAGACGAACGAGGCCCGCCGGTCCAGCGGGTCCGCCACCCGGGCGACCAGGCCCAGCTCCTCCAGCGCCCTGATCTGCCGGCTCACGGTGGCCTTGCCGACCGCGAAGTACACGCCGACGTCGGTCACCCGCACCCGCCCGGCCTGCTCGATGTAGCCGAGCATGCTGTACGCCATGCCCTCCAGCTCCGGGTGCACCCGGCGGGACAGCTCGGCGACCCTCGCCCGGCCGCGCCGGAACATCAGCGCGACCTCGCGGTCCACCGCCAGCAGCGCGCCCTCGTCCAGTGTTCGCCCGCCCGGCACCCGCTCGCCACTCTCCGCACTCACCGCGCCAGTATCCCGCAGCGGCGGTGGCCGGAACGCGGCGCGTGCGGTGCGACAAGCCAACTACTTCATGGTATGAAGTATCGGTTCTCGTAGTATCTGATTCCGCTCGAATCGCAGGTTTCCCTCGAAACATGGGTTTCCCCCCGAAACCGCAGGTTTCCCCCGATACCAAGGAGATGTGGATGGCCGCCCCGGGGCAGGGTTTCGTCGCCGAACTGAAGGGAGCGGTCACCCCGCGCGCAGCGCTGATGGTGATCGCCGTACTGCTGCTCCAACTCGGCTTCATCACGTCGTACGTCGGGGCGCTGCACAAGCCGGCCCCGCACAACCTGTCGATCGCGGTGGTCGCCCCGCCGCAGGTCGCGCCCAAGCTGGTCGGCGCGCTGGAGTCGGTGCCGAACGACGCCGTGAAGCCGGTCACGGCACCGGACGCCGAGACCGCCACCGCGCGGATCAAGGACCAGAAGATCTACGCCGCGCTGGTCTTCAACCCGGCCGGCACCGAGGACACCCTGCTGACCGGCGGCGCCCGCGGCACCTCGGCCGCCAAGGCCGCCGAGAGCATCACGACCGCGCTGGAGAAGACCCAGGGCCGCACCGTCAAGGTCGAGGACGTCGTCCCGCTGGCCAAGGGCGACACCAACGGCCTCTCCGCGTTCTACCTGGTCATCGGCTGGTGCGTCGGCGGCTACCTGGTCGCCTCGATCCTCGGCATCAGCGCCGGCTCCAAGCCGGCCAACGTCCACCGCCTGCTGATCCGGCTCGGCGCGATGGCGCTGTACTCGATCGCGGCCGGCGTCTTCGGCACCCTGATCGCCGGTCCGGTCCTGGACGCGCTGCCCGGCTCGATCCCGAGCCTGTCGGCGGTGGGCGCCCTGGTGGTGTTCACGGTCGGCGCGTTCACCATGGCGCTGCAGTGCCTGTTCGACATCATCGGCATCGGCATCGCGGTGCTGATCTTCGTGGTGCTCGGCAACCCGAGCGCGGGCGGGGTCTACCCGGCGCCGATGATGCCGCCGTTCTGGCGCGCGATCGGCTCGTGGATCCCGAACGGCGCCGGCACCGCCGCGACCAAGTCGATCGCCTACTTCGGCTCGACCAACATGGCGATGCCGCTCCTCGTGCTCGTCGTGTGGGCGGTCCTCGGCGTGGCGGTCGCCCTGCTCGCCGTCGTGCGCGGCCCGCGCTCGGGCGGCCGGGAGCTGGTCCAGGAGGCCTGAGCCCCGCCCTGCGGAAGGATCCCGTGCCCCCCCGGCCCCCGTGGCCGGGGGCACGGCCGTCTCAGGCGCCCGCCAGCCGGCCGGGGTCGGCCACGACGGCGCGCACCACCCCGACGGCGGCGCCCAGCAGCGGCCCGCGCCGCCCGAGCCGGGAGACCGTGAGCCGGTCGTCCGACCACGGGCGGACGGTCACCCGGGCGCCCATCTCGGCCCGCATCGACGGCAGCAGCCAGGGCGCCAGCTGGGCGTACCCGCCGCCCAGCACCACCTCGGCGGGGTCCAGCAGGTTGACCGCGCCGGAGGCCGCGATGCCCAGCGCCGCCCCGGCCCCGGCCAGCGCGGCGCGCACCTCCTCGTCCCCGGCCTCGGCGCGCTCGGCGAGCAGGGCCACCCAGTCGCCGCGGATGCCCTCCAGCCCCGCCGCGCGCAGCACCGCCGTCTCCCCCGCGTACTGCTCCAGGCAGCCGTGCGCGCCGCACGCGCAGCGCGGCCCGTCCGGGCGGACCGGCACATGGCCGAGCTCGCCCGCGTAGCCGCGCGCGCCGCGCAGCAGCCGCCCGCCGATCACGATCGCCGCGCCGACACCGGCCTCGGCCGAGACGTGCAGGAAATGGTCCGGGCCGCCGCCCAGCCAGAGTTCGGCGAGCCCGCCCAGGTTGGCCTCGTTGTCCGCGTCGATCGCGAGCTCCGCCAGGTCCTCCGAGCCGGCCGCGCGCAGGGCCAGGCGCAGTTCGGCGGCGAGCGGCACCTCCTGCCAGCCGAGGTTGGCGGCCCGCTGGAGCACCCCGCCGGCAGTGCCGACCAGTCCGGGCACGGCGAGCGCGAGCGCGGCCGGGCGCAGGCCCGCCTCGGCGACGGCGCGGCGCAGCAGTTCGGCGAGGTCGGCCATGACGGCGGCGGGCGTGCGGCCCCGGTTGCGGATCTCCTGACGGCGCCAGGAGACGACCTCGCCGCGCAGGTCGACGACGCAGGCGCCGAGGTGCTCGACGCCGATCTCGGCGCCGAGGCCGCCGGGCCCGTGCGGGTTGAGGCCGAGCGCGGTGCCGGGCCGGCCGACCTTGCCGCTCGGCGCGGCCGGGCCCTCCTCGACGACCAGGCCGCCGGCGATCAGCTCCTCGGCGAGCGAGGAGACCGCCGCCCGGGTGAGTCCGGTCTCCGCGGCCACTTCGGCGCGGGAGCGCGGGGCCCGTGCGATCACGCCGAGCACCAGCGCCAGGTTGGCCCGGCGCATGCCCTGCTGGCTGGCGGGTCCGCTCCGGACTCCGTCCGGCTCACGCATGTGCCCACCCCGCTCCCTGGCTGGCGGTCACCCGGCCTCACCGCGTCCCGGGCACCTCCCGGGACGTCTCGTGTGCAGCGTAACCGGGTTCGAGGGGCGGCTGCGTCCCGGTGGCGACGGGCTCGGCGAGGCGGGTGAACACCCAGCGCTGCATCGCCCAGAACCGGAAGAGCATCGCCACGAAGGTGCCGACGATCATGCCGCTGAGGAAGTCCGCGACCTCCTGGGCGAACGGGCCGACGTAGGGCTCGCGCAGGTCCAGGACGTACCGCGAGACCGCCAGCGGCACGTCGTTGACGGCGATCGCCACCACGCTGACCAGGAAGAACAGCACCGCCTCGCGCCGCTGCCCCTGGGCCCGGAAGGCCCAGCGGCGGTTCAGCACGTAGGAGACGACGGTGGCGATCACGGTCGCGATGGTCAGCGCGACCACCGGCTTGTGCTCCAGGACGGTGAACTTCAGCTCGAAGTCGATCACCGTGGTGAGCGCGAAGCAGCCGCCGCCGACCAGCAGGAACTTCACCAGCCTGCGGTGGCGCACCAGGAACGGGCGCAGCCTCGCCGGCACCCGGGCCAGGACGCGCTGAGTGGGGGACGGCATCCTCGCAGTCTCGCACGCGGTCCGCCGTCCCCCTCGTCACTCGGCGGAAATCCTCAGGACGCCGGTGATCGTGCCCTGGTAGACCACTCCGCCGGGGGCGATCGAGCCCACCATCTGGAGCGTGTCGAAGAGGAAGCCGGCCCCCAGGAACCGGGTGCGCCCGACGGCGCCGGTGGCCGGGTCGATCTCGGCGTAGTAATAGGGGTCGAGGACCGTCGTGGCGGTGCTGCCGGGGATCAGCGGCTTGCGCAGGACGGTGTGGATCAGCCCGTCGCCGGTGGAGAGCCGCGGGACGGCGGCGGAGCGCACGGTGGTGTCCCAGACCAGGTCGCAGCCGGAGCCGTCGGGCCGCACGTCGACCCGGCTGAAGCCGCCGCGGAAGTCGGCGGAGGCGGGCACGCTCGGCCCGGCCTCGGCGGGCAGCGCGGGGTACGGGTAGCCGTTGGTGCTGCTGATGAAGACGCTGTTCCCGGCGCCGATCGGGGAGTTCTCGCTGCCGCTGCCGCCGGCCCTGAGCACCGGCACCGAGCAGACCGGCGAGCCGTCGGAGGTGCGGTAGACCAGCAGGTGCACGGTCGGCGCGGCGTTGTCGACGATGGTCGTGTAGTCGGTGCCGGTGCGCGGGCCGAAGAAGGTCGGGGTGGAGCCGGTGCCCCAGCTGAGCTGGCCGGGCTTGCGGCCTGGCCCGCGGTCGTACGCCTGGCGCCAGGCGGTCCGCGGGGTGCCGTCGGCTCCGGCGGTGAGCAGGTAGGTGGCGTGGGTGGTGGCGACGAGGGTGCCGGCGGGGGCGGTGGAGATCGAGTTCGCGATCCGTTCCCCGGCGGGGAGGGCGAGGCCGCGGACGGCGCCGGTGCGCTCGTCCGCGGTGCCGACGACCCCGCCGCCGGTGGCGAACCAGACCCGGCCCTGCCAGTCCGGCGAGATGCCGACGACGGCGTCGCCGGCCGGGACGGCGCCGGCCAGCGGGAGGCGGCTGTCCACCGTGAGCTCCCGGTCGCCGTCGGCGCTGCGGTGGTGGCCGATCCGCAGCAGGTCGCCGTGGCCGTCGACGGCGACCAGGCGGTCCCGGTCGTCCAGGTAGGCGTACACGCCGCCGAGCAACGAGCCCTTGGCGAGCGGGAGTTCGGCGAGGGACTCGCCGTCGTCCGGGTCCAGCAGGTGGACGGTCGGGGTGCGCCCGAGGATCGTGGTGCAGAGCGCGACCGGGAAGCCGTCGTAGCCGACCAGCACGGTCGGGCAGGCGGACTGCAGGGCCGTGCGGTGCGAGGTGAGCGGGCCGGCCGGCGGCCCGGGCAGCCGGGTGGTGTCCGAGGAGCCGGTGTCGCCGTGCATGGTGGCGGTGCCGTCGGGGCCCGCGTACGGGTTGTGCGGCGGCAGCGGTCCGAACGGCGTGGCGGCACGGGCCGGGACCGCGAGGGCGAGCAGGGCCGCGGCCGCGAGGGCGGCGGCGCGGGAGGACAGCGCGAAGCGCATGGAGGGTGTCCCATCGGGTGAGCGGGCAGGCGTGGGCGCATGGCGGTGCGGCCACCCGGTGGGGGTTCCCGGCGGGGGCGCCGGGTGGAACACCGCGCTCAACGGACGCGGTGACAGATCGCCGAGCACGCGCGGGCGAGGTCGACGTCCAGTCGACGGCTCAGGTGCGCGTGGCGATTCACCCGGCCAGCCTCCCTTACTGACGACCCGTCTCACAAGACCGTCTCACCCTGCGGGCAGGGCCCGGGGCGGGGGGGCCGGTGCGCCGCCCCCCCGGGCCCGGTGCCCCGGCCAGGGGCGGCGGCCAG
>NZ_JBHVPD010000161.1:0-13315 GCF_042887525.1 Kitasatospora sp. NPDC057936 | reverse complement strand
GCCGGCGACAGCGCCGACGGCCGCCGCCCGGCGGGCTCCCCGCCGGGCCGCGGCGCCGGGGCGCCCGCCCGGCCCGGTGCCGCCGGCGGACGGTTCGGCCGTGCCGGAACCACGGCGCCCGCCGCGCCGCTACCTCTTGGTGTCGCCACCCGCCTCATCCTCCCCTGGGGCCCGGCCCGTCCTCCGGTGCCCGGCCGATGCCAGCAGTATGGCCGTGACTCCCCCCGGCCACACCCGAGTTGCGCCGATCTTGAGCTTCGCCGTGCACGATTGGGGCCCGCCGCCTCCGCGAATTCTTCATACGTATTCCCGTACGGACCCGTCGGGCGGAGGCGGGCGGCGACCGCTGCGACGCGGATCGGGGCCCGCGCGGTTCCCGGACGCCCGGTCCGGGAGCTCCGGCCCGTACGTCGTCCGGCCGTCGCCGCCGGGGCTCCCGCGCCCCTGCTCCGTACGATGGGGCCATGCGCCTGCTTGGAACGATCGCCCCCGACCGCCCGCTGCTCGTCGTCGCCGTCCGCGAGGAGGCCGCCCACCTGGACGACCGGCTGCCCGTGCTGCTCACCGGGATAGGGAAGGTCAACGCCGCCGCGGCGCTCGCCACCGTCCTCGCCCGGGGCGACAAGCCCTCCGAGGTGATCAACCTCGGCACGGCCGGCGCGCTGCGCCCCGGCTGGGAGGGCACCCACCACGTCACCCAGGTGATCCAGCACGACCTCGACTCGCCCGCCCTGCTGGCCCTCACCGGCCGCAGCTACGGTGCGCCGCTCGTGGTCGGCAAGGGCGAGGGCCCGGTCCTCGCCACCGGCGACCTCTTCGTCTCCGACCCGGCCGCCCGCGACCGCCTCGCCGAGCACGCCGACCTCGTCGACATGGAGGGCTACGCGGTCGCCACCGTCGCCCACCGGGCCGGCCTGCCGGTGCGCCTGGTCAAGCACGTGAGCGACGAGGCCGGCGAGGGGGCCGTCCGCTCGTGGCAGGAGTCGGTCGACGACTGCGCCCGGCACCTCGCGGAGTGGGTCGCGGCGCAGGGCTGGTGACGGCAGCGGGGCTGGTGAGGGCAGCGGGGACGGTGACGGGAGCGGGGACGGTGACGGCGCAGGGCTGGTGACGGTGTTTCGGGTCTGACTAGGGTGGCGCGGTGACCGAGAACACCGCGCCCTCCCCGCGCCCCGACGTCCGCCCGCCCGGCGTCAACGCCGACGAGCCGACCACGCTGCTCACCTTCCTCGACTACCTGCGCGAGGCGGTGATCGCCAAGCTCGCCGGGCTGCCGGACGACGACGCCCGCCGCCCCGGGGTCGCCTCCGGGACGAGCCTGCTCTGGCTGGTCCGCCACCTCGCGGTGGTCGAGCACAACTGGTTCGAGTGGGCCTACCGGGGCGTCGGCGAGCAGCCGCTGGAAACGGACGAAGTCCCGCTCGGCGACGTGACGGTGGCCGGCGAGATCGCCGCCTACCGGGCCGCGATCGCCCGGTCGAACGCCGTCGCCGCACAGGTCGGCGCCGACCTCGACCGGCCGGGCGCGCGCTCCCTGCGGCCGGACGGCGAGGCGCCGTCGCTGCGCTGGGTGCTCGTCCACATGATCGAGGAGACCGGCCGGCACGCCGGGCACGCGGACATCATCCGCGAGCAGCTGGACGGCGCGACCGGGCGCTGAGGCGGGGTGGGCTCATGTGGACCGGAGCCCACCCCTCCCGGTTCAGTCGAAGAGCGACAGGTCCAGCGCGGCGAGCCGCTCCGGGTCGTTCAGCACGTCGATCGCGACGATCGCGCCCGCGACCACCGTGAACGCCATGACGGACATCGGCTTGCCGTTGGGGCCGATGACCACCGCGCCCGCCGTGCCGTTGACCAGCGCCGGCCGCGCGAACGGCGCCAGCTTGCCCCACAGCACCGCCTGCCCGGCCACCGTCGACGCCCCCGTGAACACCACCGAGTGCCGGGCCCGCACCGCGCCGCCGTCCGAGCGCAGCACGACGTCCGGGTCGAGCACGGCCACCAGCGCGTCGAGGTCGCCCTCGCGCGCGGCCGCGAAGAACGCGTCCACCGCCACCCGCTGCCGGCTCAGGTCCTTGTCCGGCGCGGGCGCCTGCCCCTGCACCTTGCGGCGCGCCCGGCTGGCCAGCTGGCGGGTCGCGGCGGCGGTCTTCTCGATCAGCGGCGCGATCTCCTCGAACGGCACCGCGAACATGTCGTGCAGCACGAACGCGACCCGTTCGGCGGGCGCCAGCGACTCCATCACCACCATCAGCGCCAGGCCGACGGAGTCCGCGAGCATCACCTCCTGCTCCGGGTCGACCACGCCCGCCCGCCCGAGGATCGGGTCCGGGATGCGCGGCGCGCCCGCCGTGCCGTCCTCGCCCGTCTCCAGCGGCTCCTCCCGCCGCTGCGCGCGCGAGCGCAGCAGGTTCAGGCACACGCGGGAGACCACCGTGGTCAGCCAGGCGCCGAGGTTCGAGACCTCGCCGGTCTCGGTGCGGTCGTAGCGCAGCCACGTCTCCTGGACGGCGTCGTCGGCCTCCGCGATCGAGCCGAGCATCCGGTAGGCGACGGCGCGCAGGTGGGGCCGGTGCTCCTCGAACTGGTCGGCAGGTGCGGTCTTCTGATTCACCGTATTTTTCCTCGTCCCCGTTGGCCCGCTGGTTGAAGCTGCAGCACTGGCAACCTAGCCGCTCCCGCGGGAACGTCGGACCCCGGGTCTAGGGTGACCGCCATGACCGCCGTGACCGCAGGGACCTCCGCTTCCGCCGGGACTTCCCTGATCGCCGCCATCCGCGCCGACCCCGCCGCCGAGGACTTCCTCGCGTGGCCGGGCGACTTCAGCCTCGACGCCTACCCGCACGTCGAGGACGTCGTGCTGGCCTCCGGCGAACCGCTCGAACTCCTCGCGAAGGAGGGCGGCGGCGGCACGTACTTCTTCTGCGGGCCGAGCGAGCTGGGCGAGGACCGCCCGGTCCTGTTCGCCGACTCGGAGGGCGGCGCGGCCCTCATGGCGCTGAACCTCCGCGAACTGGTCGAGCTGCTGATCACCGTGCCGTGGTGGCAGGACTGCCGCACGTTCACGGCGGAGGAGAGCGCCGAGGCCGCCGAAGACTACCTGGAGGACGACCCCGACCTCCCCGCCGACCGCGCCGCCGCGGCGCGAGCCCTGGGCCTCACCCTCCCCACCGAACTCGAGGCACTCACCCGCCTCCGCGACACGGCCACCGGCCCCGGCCGCGCCTACGTCCTCCTGAACGCGGTGGAGGGCTGCGCCTACAAGCCGCTGATCTGAGCCCCGGCCGGGACGGTTCCAAGATCCGCACGGGCGTGTCAGACGAATGTGTTGCACAAACGTCTAACTCCTGGGTGCGGTCATCCCATCAACCGCTCCACGGGGGGAACGACCACCATGAACGACGCCATCCGCTCCGAGCTCGTCATCGACGGCCGCCGGCTCTCCTACCTCGACTTCGGCGGCACCGGCCGCCCGCTGCTCGCCCTGCACGGCCACCTCGCGGAGGGCGCCGTCTTCGTGCCGCTCGCCGCCGCACTGGGCCCGGAGTGGCGGGTCATCGCCCCCGACCAGCGCGGGCAGGGCGAGTCGGACCGGGCCGCCGACTACGCGCGGGAGGGCTACCTCGCCGACGTCGAGGCCCTGCTCGACCACCTCGGGCTGGAGAGCGCCGTGCTGCTCGGCCACTCCCTCGGCGCCGTCAACGCCTACCAGTTCGCGGCCCGGCACCCCGAGCGCGTGACGGCGATCGTCAACGCCGAGGGCCCGGCCGCGCTCGGGCTGGACGGGAGCCACCCGCTGGCCTTCCTGCTCCACCTGCCCTACGACGCCTCCAGCCGGGACGCCCTCGTCACCGCCCTCGGCGCCGCCGCGCCGTACTTCGAGGACCGGCTGCGCGAGAACGCCGACGGCAGCTGGCGCCTGCCCTTCCACCCGCAGGACATGTACGCCTCCGAGGCGGACGTCCACGGCGACCACTGGGCGGACTGGACGGCCACCACCTGCCCGGCCCTGGTGGTGAGCGGTACGAGGGGTGCCATCCCCGCCGAGCAGGTCGCGCAGATGATCGCGCGCCGTCCGGGGACGGTCCTGGCGGAGCTGGACGCGGACCACATGCTGGTCACCGGCGCGGCGGACGAATTCCACCGCGTGGTGCGGGAGTTCCTCGCCACGGTGTGACGGGTGGAGGGCGGGGCGGCGGCCCTCAGCTCCGCCGCCCCGTTGGCCTTTCGGCACCCGGCTCGGGGTCCGTTGAGCCAAACCCCACCTTGGGGTGGACTCAGCGGGCCTCCGGGTGACGGAGGACGAGGTCGGTGGCGGTGGCCCAGTGCTCGTCGACGGCGGTGACGATCACGTAGCCGCCGTCGACGAGGGCGAGCGGGAAGCGGGCGCTGCTGCACCCGTGGGCGCGGTGGACGTGGACGGGGAAGGTCAGGCCCTCGAACTCGACGTCCCGGCTCGTGTAGCCGGTGGTGATGTCGAAGTCCGGGGGGACGGGCTCGATCCGGCCGGAGTTGGCGAGGAACGTCCACAGCTCGGTCTCCGGCGTGGTGTTCGGGTGCATGCGGTGGTGCTCCGAGAGGGGGCGCGCGGTCTGGACGGTTGCGGCGAGGCCGTGGCCGTGGCGGTGGTAGTTGACGTCGATGCACCAGAGGCACCCGTCAGCTTCCTGCCCGCTGTAGATGGGTATCCAGCCGGGAGGCCGATCTCGGAGGTCGGCGATCGGGGCGTCCCACTCGGCGACGACATTGCGGAACACGTCTTCCCCCAACAGGTCCGTGGTGACTGGTCGTTGGGGTTCAGTACATCACCGGGCGACGGCCTCCGCGCGGGCCCGGCAGCGGGCGAGGGCGGGTTTGACGCGGGGGTCCGGGGTGGGGGCGGCGGCGAGGAGCTCGCCGGCGGTGACGAGGGCGGTCCAGTAGTGGGCCGCGTCGCCGACGCCCGGGCGGGGTTGGGTGGCCGCGAGGGAGAGGTAGGCGGCGGTGAGGTTGCCGGTGACGAACCAGCGGGTGAGGCTGTGCTGGTGGCCGGCGCGGAGGGCGCCGAGGGCGTCGATGGCGAGGAGGAACTGGTCGACGACGGCGAGGCCGCGGGCGTCGAGGGGCTTGGGGACGTCGAACACCCCGAGCGCTTCGAGGAGTTCGCCGGTGTCGGCCTCCGAGTTGGGGCGGGGGTCGGCGAGGAGGGCGTCGTAGCACTCGTCGATGCGGCGGGTCGTCTCGTCGGCGGCGATGCCGAGGGCGTGGCAGACGGCGCGGGCGGCGGTGGCCGGCTCGCGGGTGCGGCGGGCGAGGGCGGCGTAGGCGTCGGCGGGGGTGGCGCCGGTGTCGAACAGGTGCCGGGCGAGGGTGGAGAACGGCATCGGGCGGCCTTCAGGCGGTGAGGAGGACGGGAGCGGGGGCGGGGGCGGGTGCGACGAGGGCCCAGACGAACTTGCCGATGCCGCCCGCCCGGGGGCAGCAACCCCAGCGTTCTGCGAGTTCGTTGACGAGGTGCAGTCCACGGCCGTGCTCGTCGGCGGGGGTGGTCGCGAGGAGGGACGGGCGACCGGTGCCGGCGTCGTGCACTTCGAGGCGGAGACGGTTGCCGATGAGGGCGAAGCGGACCTCGATGAGGCGGTCATCGGGGGCGTCGGAGTGCTGGACGGCGTTGGAGAACAGCTCGGAGAGGAGCAGTTCGGCGATGTCGGAGTACCGGTCGCCGGAGGGGAGGGCGGAGAGGTAGGCGCGGAGCAAGTGGCGCGCGATGGGGGTGGAGTAGGGGCGGGAGTCGAGGCGCGCGGCGAAGGTTCGGGGCCGGCGGGTGGTTCTGAGCATGGCGAGGCACCTCGGGGGCGGATGGGGGTGGTGCGACGGGAGCGCACAATCACGCTGTGCGTGCGAATGATTGCGTTCTGGCCTCAATGGTCCCGGTGCCGGAGTTACGGTGGCGACCAAAACCACGTGTTTGCCGTGCGCTGCACATCCGGGAGCTGCGATGACACCAAAGGCCAAGCGAGCGCCGACCGCGAGCTCGGCGGTCCTGTTCGGCGAGGAGCTCCGGCACGCGCGCAAGGCGGCGGGCTTCACGCAGGAGGAGTTGGGCAAGCTCCTGCACTGCGACCGGACGGTCATCACGCGGACCGAGGGCGGCAGGCGGAAGCCCTCGGTCGAGGAAGTCGAAGAGTTCGGTCGGCTGTTGAACACCGGCGACCTGCTGATGCGGCTGTACGGCCGGGTCGACTGGAATGCCTCCGTTGAGCACCCGGATTGGTTCCAGGAGTACGTGGACCTGGAGGCGATCGCGATCGGGCACCGGGTGTATCAGACCAACATGATGTACGGCCTGCTGCAGTGCTGGCAGTACGCACGTGCGCTCTTCGAGACTGGCGATTCAGCTGGCAAGCCGGAGGAGATCGAGGAACTGCTCAGGGCTCGACTCAGTCGGCAGACCCGCTATCTCGCCCCTGACGGACCACTGTTGGTCGTCATTCTCGATGAGGGCGTGATCCGCACGGTCATCGGCGGGGCGACCGTGATGAGATGCCAGCTGGAGCACCTCCTGCGCGTGGCCCAACTCCCCAACGTCGTCATTCACGTGGCACCGTTTGCGTATCGGCGGACTGTCACCGTCACGGCTATGGTGTTGCTGGAGCTGCCAGGCGAGGAGCATTGGGTCTACTCGGAGAACCTCGATCGGGGGTACCTGAGCAGTGATCCTGAAACTCTGGCCAAGCACCACCGTCGCTATGATCAGCTCCGTTCTGAGTGCCTGTCAGAGAGCGAGTCGCTTCGGCTCATCGCCGAGGTGCTGGAGGGTTTCAGAGATGAAGAGCAGCAGGCTCGACACAGTCGCCTGGCGCAAGAGCAGCTACAGCGGGGACAACGGCGGAGCCTGCATCGAGGTGGCCCTCGAATCCCGTCCCGGCGCCGTCCCAGTGCGTGACTCCAAGGACCCCAGTGGCCCGGCCCTCGTCTTCTCGACCGGGGCGTGGCGCTCTTTCGTCGCTGCCGTCAGGGCGGGAGACTTTTCTGTATGAAGCTGACCTGGCACAAGAGCAACTACAGCGGAGACGACGGCGGCAACTGCGTCGAGGTTGCCCTCGCCTGGCGTAAGAGCAGTCACAGCGCCAATGACGGCGGCCTCTGCATTGAGGTGGCCCTCGACTCCATCCCCAACACCGTCCCGGTGCGTGACTCCAAGGACCCCCACGGCCCGGCCCTCGTCTTCCCCGCCCCCGCCTGGGAGTCCTTCCTCGCCGCCGTCCGTGCCGGCGACTTCCCGGTTTAGCCGATCAGCCTCGGTCACATCCGAACGATTTCAATCAGTTCCGACGCGACCCTGGTGCCGTGAGTAACCGAACAGTTACGGTCGATCACTGTGCGCACGTGACCCTGCTCGCATCGACCGAGGCGGTACCTCATGGCACAGGAACCCCGTATCGACGTAGCGCTGACGGCCCTCAAGGAGGGCCAGGTGGAGCCCACCAAGGCCGAGTTGGCGGAGATCGCCGACTCGCTCAAGCCCGGAGTCTGGTTCGCCAACGACCTGTCGGGCGAGCGCAGCCGCGACGCCGACGTGGTCTGGGAGCTGACCGGCGCGCCGTACAAGGGGCAGACGGCGACCGGACAGGCGGCGGTCTACTACGCCAACCCGAAGATCGGCCTGCGGAAGCCCTTCCTCTTCGCGGACGGCTTCAGCTACGGCCCGAGCGACCTGCCCGGCCTGTTCGCGTACTTCAACACCGTCGCCGACGGCCGGCCCGGCCTCTTCGACGAGCTGCTGAGCCGGGGCTACGACATCGTCCTGATCGGCTTCACCGAGCGGCACACCCACATCCAGGCCAACGCCGGAGTCGTGATCGACGCCATCCTCCGTGCCATCGTGGAGCGCGTGGGCGACGAGCGGCTGACCGTCGGCGGGGTGAGCATGGGCGGCATCGTCACCCGCTACGCGCTCGCCAAGCTGGAGACCCAGCGGATGGACCACCAGACGTCGACGTACCTCTCGTTCGACTCGCCGCACAACGGCGCCTGGATCCCGTTGATCCTCCAGCAGATGGCCTACTTCTTCGAGGACTTCACCCCGGCCGGTCCGGACGGCGCCAAGCAGGCCGATCTGATCCGCAGCGCCGCCGCTCAGCAACTGCTGTGGGCGTGGGTCGAGAACTCGAAGTACTCCGGCCCGGTGGCCACCGCCAGCCCGCTGCGCAAGGAGTTCCTCGACGACCTCGCCCGGGTCGGCAACTTCCCGCAGATCCCGCGCAAGCTCGGCATCTCCAACGGCCGGCGTGACGGGGTGGGCCTCCCGCTGCCGGTGGGCGAGGTGGCGTTCGACTGGCAGGCGCTCGTCGCCAGTGCCACGGCCCGGTTCCAGCCGGACAAGGGCGAGAAGCAGCGGATCGGCGGCATGCACCTCGGCCTCGCCGTGCGCCGCAGCGCCACCACCGAGGTCCCGGGGCTGGACGCCGTGCCCGGCGGCACCCTGGACTCCTTCGGCAAGGTCGCGGACGCGCTCAAGGCCAAGATCTCCGACGACTACCGCAGCGGCGCCTTCGTGCCGGCCGTCAGCGCGGCGGCGCTGGACTTCGACCCGGCGAAGTGGGACGTCGACCCGGCCGCCCCGATCACCGACGACGCCCTGGACCGGGGCCACCTGGACGAGGTCACGTTCGACGAGGCCAACTCCGAGCACGGCCACCTGTCCCGCGCACTGGTCGACTGGATCGTCGGGCAGCTCGCCCACTGACCCTCCACCCCTTCCGGCCTGGTCCGGAGCACCCGCGCGGATGGGCTACGATATTCCTCATCACCCAGATGCGCGGGTGGCGGAATAGGCAGACGCGCTGGATTCAGGTTCCAGTGCCCGAAAGGGCGTGGGGGTTCAACTCCCCCCTCGCGCACAGCGAACGGCCGGTCGATCTTCGGATCGACCGGCCGTTTTGTCGTTCCCGGGCCTTGCGCCCGCATGGTCAAGAGCTGCCCAAAAAACTCATCGCGCTCGACGGGCCCGCCGTGGGACCCTCGCGCGGGGTCGAGGGTGCTTCTCAGCTTGTCCTTTGCGCTCGCTAGACTCCGCCCGCCTGTGAACTCCTGTGACGGTCACGGGAGTCAGGCGTTTCCGACATGGGGGGAAAGTGTGACGTTCCTGTCCACCGACAGACGAACGCGACACAGGGGGAGGAGAGCCTCACTCGCGGCTCCCGGCGCCCTGCTGCTCGCCGTCCTGGCCACGTTCGTGGGCCAGGCCAACCCGGCTGCCGCCGCCGCGCCGCCCGCGGCCACGTCGTCCGCGAGCCCGACCGCCGCGCCGACCGCCACCCCGGCCCCGGCCGCCGCGCCCACCGCCGAGCCGTCGACGGCCGCCGCGCCCACCGCCGAGCCGTCGACGGCGCCGGTTCCGGACCCGAAGGCCGAGCACGAGAAGGCGGCCCGCGAGGTCCAGCAGGCCGACCCGACCAACCCGTGTCCGGCCGGCCTGGTCCCGGGGGCCGTCTCCACCTGCTCGATCGACGGGGGCAAGACGGCCTCCTTCGCGCTCACGCTCCCGCAGGCCGCGGACGTGCTCCTCGTCCAGGCCGTGGCGACGAACAACCCGGTCTACCCGACCGTGGCCGGGCCGGGCGGTGCCGCCGTGGCCTGCACCCAGCCGATGGGCGGCGGCTGGGGTGACGGGATGCTGCGTTGCGCCATCGCCCAGGCCGGCACCTACACGCTCCAGGTCCGGGACGGCAGCGGCCGGACCAACGGCCTGTCGGTCTCCTACCTGCCGCTGCTGTCGACCACGGCCTGTCGGACGATGAGCGCCACCGACCTCGCGCTCGGCAGCCCGACCCTGCTGCACGGCTCGCTCCCGGTCGGTTCCACGGGCGACTGCTACGCGCTCGGCGACCTGACCACCGGTGACGTGCTGCGGACCCACGTGTCCGCGTTCCAGATCATCCAGATCGTCTACGACGCCACCGGAAAGGAGGTCTGCAACACCCGGTCGAACCAGAACACCGAGATCGACTGCAAGCTCACCGGCCAGGCGCCGTTCCGGATGACCGCGCAGCAGATCTCCGGCGCGGCCCAGACGTACGACCTCACACTGGCCCGGCTCACGCATCCGGACGGCTGCACGATCGTCGAACCGCAGGCGTTCGGTACGGGCCCGGACCTGACCCTGGCGCAGCGTTGCCGGACCCTCCGGGTCACCGAGCAGGCCCAGTACTCCTTCGCCCCGGTCACCGCCGACGGCTCCACCCTTAACGGCGGGCTGTACGGCCCCGACGGCACCCAGCTCTACGGCGGCTGCGCTAAGGGCGAAGGCTGCGACCTGGCGCCCGGTGACTACACCTGGGTGGTCGAGGCGCGGAACGTCAACGCCGGAGCGTTCGGCATGGCCTTCCACTCGGGCAAGGAGACCCGGGGTTGCACCGCCACCAACGACACCGGGCTGACGTCCGGCCCGGCCACCGGTACCTTCGGCGCGCGCGGGCAGCAGTTCTGTCTCACGCTGCCGACGGCCACCGGGAGCGGTGTCTACCTGCTCAACCGGCCGCCCACCGGCGGTACCGGCGCCTTCGCCGCCGTCTACGACGCGGCCGGCGCCAAGCAGTGCGACAACGGCGGCGCCAACACCCCGTCCGCCGTCTGCAAGCTGGCCGGTACCGCGCCGTTCCGCGCGGTTCTGAGCGGCGAAGTGAACAAGTCCTACGCGCTGGTGATCCACCGGACCGGCGAGACGGCAGGCTGTGCCGCCTGGCCGCAGAGCGGGTTCGACGGCACCTGGGGCGCGGAGGTCACGCTGACCGCCGACGTGAAGCAGGCCTGCCTGGCCCTTCCGGCGGACCAGCACGCCACCGCCGAACAGGCCGACTACACCAACACGGCGAACCAGCTCAACGCCTCGCTGCAGGTCGTCGACCCGCAGGGCAACGTGGCGTGCTCGACCTTCCTCAACACCGCCTTCACCTGCGCCCTCACGGCCGGCGCCCCGTACACCGCGCTGCTGACCAACTCGGCCCGGGGCGACAGTTACAAGCTCGTCCGGCGGGACATCTCGCCCACCGCGAACTGCCTCACGCCCAACTCGACCGCCGTCGGCGGCCAGTCCGTCCAGCTGGACCTGGGCTCGGTCCTCGACGCCCGCTGCGTGCGGGTCACCGCCGCGGCCACGGACAAGTTCTGGCTCAGCGTGCGGACGACCACCGTCGGCAACGGGGCCCAGGGCACGGCGACGCCGCTGGTGATCGACGCGAACGGCAAGAGCCTCTGCGGCGCCAACGGCACCTACTGCAAGGTCACCGGCTCGACCTCCTACACCATGGCGGTGCTCGCCTCCGGGTACCGGGGCCAGAACATCCACGCCGCCGTGGACACCTGGAAGGTCGGCACGCCCGACGGCTGGGCACCGGAGTGCACCGCCAACCCGGTCTCGGTACAGGGCTTCCCGCTCCGCAGCGGACTGCTCACGGAGTCCTCGACCGGCTACTGCGCCGTCGTCGACATGAAGCCGTCGCAGTCCTTCAACGTCGTCGGCACCAGCAGCGCCACCAACATCGCTCAGCCGGTGCTGACCTTCCTGACCCCGGCCACCTGGGACGACTACGACTACACGTACCAGTGCGGCGGGAACTGGGGCCAGTTCGGCGCCCGCTGCCAGGCCACCAACAACGCGGTTCCCGGCAAGGCCGTCCTGCTGCTCAGCGCCGGCGGCACGGTGACCCCGACGGAGTACAGCATGCAGGCCGTGTGCGAGTACCCCACCTGCACCGGTCAGAACGGACCGTCCCTCACCGCGATCAACGGGACGACCGGCGCGGCCGGGACCCAGACCCAGATCGAGATCCGGGGCACGAACCTCACCCTGGGGACCAAGGTGAAGTTCGGCGGCGCCATGTACCCGATGCGGCCGGTCTCCGTCAGCCCCGACGGCACCTCGCTCCACGTCATGGCCGACACCAACGGGATGACGCCGGGCACCTACGACGTCGTCCTCGACGGGATCGGCTACACCACCGGCGTGCCCTCCCCGAACTACTTCCCCAAGGCCTTCACGGTGACCGCCGCCGCGCCGGCCACCAAGGGCAAGCTCGTCCCGCTCACCCCCAACCGCATCCTCAACACCGTCTCCGGTGTCGGCGCGCCCGCCGGGCGCCTCGGCCAGGGCGGCGTGCTCTCGCTCCAGGTGGCGGGCGTCGGCGGCGTCCCGACGACCGGCGTCACGTCCGTCGTCATGAACGTGACGGCCGTCAACCCCAGCAGCAACAGCGCCGTCTCGGTGTACCCGAGCGGACAGAAGGTGCCCGACCTGCCGACCGTCAGCTTCGCCGCCGGGCAGATCGTCACCAACCTGGTGACGGTGCCGCTCTCCAACGGCAAGGTGGACATCCGCAATGCCTGGGGCGAGGTCGACCTCGGGGTCGACATCCTCGGCTACTACACCGACGGCGGCGCCGGCTCCCTGCTGCGCCCGGTCGCCCCGTCGCGCATCCTGAACACCGTGTGGGGCGTCGGCGCCCCGGCCGGGCGGGTCGGCGCCGGTGGCGTCGTGCCGCTCAAGGTCACGGGTGTGGGCGGCGTCCCGGAGACCGGCGTCACCGCGGTCGTCATGAGCGTGACGGCCGTCAACCCGTCGCAGACCAGCTACCTCACGGTCTACCCGGACGGCCAGCCGGTGCCCGACGCCTCGGCGGTCAACTTCGCCGCCGGGCAGAACGTGACCAACCTGGTGACCGTCCCGGTCGTCAACGGCGTCGTGGACATCCGCAACGCCTGGGGCGACGTCGACCTCGGCGTCGACATCACCGGCTACTACACCGACTCGGGCTCCACCTACACGCCGTCCTCGCTGGTGCGGCTGATGGACACCCGCGACGGCGAGGGCGCCCGCGTGGGCTCCCTGGGCGGCTCGGGCGACCTGGTGAGCCTGCGGGTGGCCGGCGTCGAGGGCATGCCCGCGACCGGGGTCACCGCCGTCGTCATGAACGTGACGGCGGTCTGGCCGACGAACACCAGCTTCCTGACGGTCTTCCCGCACGGGACGGCCCGCCCGGACGCTTCGAGCATCAACTACCGGCCGGGGCAGGTCGTCTCCGCGCTGGTGGTGGCCCCCGTGGTGGACGGCCGGGTGTCGTTCGTCAACCAGTGGGGGAGCACCGACGTGGTCGCCGACCTGGTCGGGTACTTCTCGTCCTGAACCGCTCGGCAGGAAGACCGGTGGGGGGGGCCCGCCGCTAGGGGGGGCGGGCGGGGGGGTTTTTTTAATAAATAGCCGCGAGCCAGGATCCCCCCCTGCGGGGAGAGCCGGGGCGGGTCGCGGGGGCGGCGGGAGCGCCCGCGCCCGGGGGCG
>NZ_JBHVPD010000160.1:0-14350 GCF_042887525.1 Kitasatospora sp. NPDC057936 | reverse complement strand
CCAGCCCCCGGAGCGGCCACCCCCGCAGCCACCCCCGGCACCCCCCACCCACCCGAAAGCCCACCCCGCACCCCAAGCCCCGCGCAGCGGAACCCACCCCCACCCGAAAACCCCCACCCCCCACCACCCCTCCCCGCACTATCCTCACCATGTGACCGTGACTTATGTGATCGATGGCTCCCTGGTCGGCAACCTCGACGACTTCTGGAAGGTCGTAGGCGAATCCATCGGCTGCGGCGGCTACTTCGGCAAGAACCTCGACGCCTTCGCCGACTGCCTGCGCGGCGGCTTCGGCACCCCCGACGACGGCGACTACGCGATCGAGTGGCAGCACCACGAGGTGTCGCGGCGCAATCTCGGCTACCCCGAGACCGTCCGCCAGTTGGAGCACCGCCTCACCCGCTGCCACCCCACCAACCGGGAACACGTGGCCGCCGAACTCGCCGAGGCCCGGGCGGGCCGCGGCCCGACGGTGTTCGACTGGCTGGTGCGGATCATCGAGGAGGAACTCCCCGACGGCCTGCGCCTCGCCTGAGGACGGGCCCCGTCAGAACCTGAGAACGAGCCCGTCAAAAAACGAGCCCGTCAGAACACGTCCGACAGCCGCACGAACCGCCGCCCCGCCGCCAGCAGCCCGGGCAGGGCCGCCGCGAAGCCGCGGGCGGTGCCGCCGCCCGGTTGGTTCATGTGGGCGATGACGATCGACCCCGGCGGGGCCGCCGCCACCTCCTGCCGGACCTCGGCGGCGGTGAGGGTGGCCCCGCCGTCGCCGTTGACGGTGAAGCCCGCGACGCGTTCCCCGAGGTCGGCGACCACCCGGGTGGCGACGTCGTCGTAGTGGGCGGTGCCGGAGCGGAAGAAGCGGGGCGGGTGGCCGAGCAGGTCGGTGAGCCTGTGGGCGTTGCCGGCGACCTCGTCGTACACCTCGCCGACGTCCCGGGTGCCGGCGATGCCGTAGGCGGAGCGCCCGGTGACGGAGAGCGGGCGGTGGACGGTGCCGTGGTTGCCGATCTCGAAGAGCGGGTCGGCGGCGAGGCGCTCGAACTCGGCGGGGTTGGCGTCGATCCAGCGGGCGTTGAGGAAGAGTGTGGCGGGCACCGCGTGCGCGCGCAGGAAGTCGATCAGGTCGGCGTCGTACCCGCTGCCGCCGGAGCCGCCGCAGGCGTCGAACGTGAGCGCGGTCGCCTGCTGCCCGGCGGGCAGCTCGCCCGTCACCCCGGCGACGTCCAGCCCCCACTCGGTCGGCGCCGCGCCGCCGTACCGGGCGACGGCCTCCGCCCTGGTGAGCTCGTGCGGCACGGCAGAGGCAGTGGCCGTCGGTGAAACAGCAACGGACGCAGACGGCGAACCAACCCCCACCGAGCCCACCCCCACCGAACCAACCCCCGCCGAGCCCGCCCCCACAGAACCCGCCCCCACCGAAGCGGACGCCGCCCCCACGCCCCCCTTCGCGGCCCCGCACCCCGCCAGCGTGCTCCCGGCCATCGCCGCCAGCAGGGCCCGCCGACTGAGTGACACACCGACCTCCACGATGATCCGACTGCCTGACCGTCTGCTTCTATGAACCGGTCGATCCTCGCCCGCCGCAACCCGCCCCCGCCGTAGCGACACGGCCCGCCGGGCGAGGCCGGGCCCGCTTTCACCGGCCCGCCCCGCCGCCGTGGGGCCCGGCTCACCCGGGGTTCACCGCCGCGGGTAGGGGCGTGGGCAAAGCCGACCCCGCCCGACACCGGAGAGCCCGATGCCCGCCACCCCCGAACAGCCCGAACAGCCCGAGCACCCCCAGCACCCCCAGCACCCCGAGCCCGACCGCCACCCCGCCCGCCGCGACGTCCTCCGCACCGGCCTAGCCACCGGCCTAGCCACCGGCGCCGCCACCGCCCTCGGCTTAACCACCGCGGCCGCGGCCACCACCCCAGCCACCCCAGCCGCCGCAGCAGCGGCAGAGGCGCCCCGGACCACCGATCAGACCCTCACCCTCACCGGCCACCTCCCCACCGGCTCCCCCGACTTCGTCTACCTCCCCGTCGAAGTGCCGGACGGCGTCCGCGAGATCGCCGTGTCCTACACCTACGACAAACCCCCGGTCCCGGCCGGCACCCCGGGCAACTCGTGCGACATCGGCGTCTTCGACGAGCGCGGCACGGACCTCGGCGGCCCGGGCTTCCGCGGCTGGTCCGGCGGCTTCCGCACGGAGTTCCGCATCGCGAGCGACTCCGCGACCCCGGGCTACCTGCCGGGCCCGATCGGCGCGGGCACCTGGCACGTGGTGCTCGGCCCGTACCAGGTCGCGCCGCAGGGCCTCGACTACCGCGTCGACGTCACCCTCCGGTTCGGCGAGCCGGGCCCGGAGTTCACGCCGTCGTACCCGGCCGAGCGGGCCCGGGGCCGCGGCCGCGCCTGGTACCGGGGCGACTGCCACCTGCACACCGTGCACTCGGACGGCCGGAGGCTGCCGGAGGAGGTGGCGGCGGGGGCCCGCGCCGCCGGCCTGGACTTCATCATCTCCACCGACCACAACACCAGCTCCTCGCACGCCGTGTGGGGCCCGCTGGCCGGCCCCGACCTGCTGATCGTCCCGGGCGAGGAGATCACCACGCGCAACGGCCACTGGCTGGCGCTCGGTCTCCCCGCGGGCGAGTTCGTCGACTGGCGCTACCGCTCGCGCGACGAGGCCTTCCCCCGCTTCGTCCGCCAGGTGCACCGCTCCGGCGGCCTGGTGGTGCCCGCGCACCCGTACTGCCCGTACGTCGCGTGCCAGTGGAAGTTCGGCTACGAGCAGGCGGACGCGGTCGAGGTGTGGAACGGGCCCTGGACGTACGACGACGAGTCGGCCGTGGACACGTGGGACGCGCGCCTCGCGGTCGCCCTCCGGGACGGCCGGTCGTGGCTGCCGGCGATGGGCAACAGCGACGCGCACAGCGCCCCGCAGGTGATCGGCCTGCCGCACAACGTGGTGCTGGCCGAGGACCTCACCCGGGACGCGGTCCTCGACGGGCTGCGCGCCGGGCGCAGCTGGCTGGCCGAATCGGCGGCCGTGCGGCTGGAGTTCACCGTCACCGGGGACGGCCGGCAGGCCGGCATCGGCGAGGAGCTGGCCGTCCCGGCGGACGCGCCGCTGGACGTGCGGCTCGCCGTGTCCGGGGTGCCGGGCGGGACGGTGCGGTTCCTGACCGACGAGGGCCAGATGCACCAGGAGTCGCTGCCCGCGGGCGGCTCGGGCACGGTGGTGTGGCGGACGACGGCCTCGCTCGCCGCGTACGTCCGGACCGAGGTGCGCCACCCGAGGGCGGACGGGTCGCCGGGCCGGGGCAACACGATGGGCGAGGACCTGCCGTGGGGCCCGATGGCGGCCCTGACCAACCCGATCGTGCTGCGCGCCGAGGACCGCTAGGGCGTGTCCGGGTGCGGTCCCGGGCCGGACGGGGGACGACTCGGGGCACCCGGGTGGACTAGGTTGATCCCCGAAAGCATCAGTCGTAGGGACGAGGCGGTCGGCTGTCCGCATCCGGGTCGCCACCCGGATCCGGGCCACCATCCGGATCCGAATGGCCGTCCAGATCCGGATGGCCGTCCAGATCCGGATGGCCGTCCAGATCCGGGTGGTCACCCGCATCCGGGCCGACCGGCCCGCTCGCACTCCGACCGCCTCGCCCCGGCTACCCGACCGTCCCCGGCCCGCGAAGGGATCAGCAGCTGTGAACCGTACGACCGTAGGTGGGCCGGAGCTCGGGGGCGGCCGGGGCGCCGGCGGTGTCGTCGTCCTCGTCGACCCGTCGGGCGCCGGACAGAGCCGGGTGGCCGCGCTGCTCGCCGAGGAGCTGCACCCGAGCGTCCACCTGCGGACGGACGACTTCCTGCGCGTCATCCGCCGGGGCCGGCTCGCCCCCGGGGCGCCGGGGGCCGAGCGCCAGGGCGCGACCGCGCTGGCGGCCGCCGCACAGGCGGCGTTCGCGTACGCGACCGGCGGCTACCAGGTCGTCGTGGAGTGCCCGGCCGCGCCGCCGGCCCTCGACACCTTCCGCCGCGAGAGCCGGACGACCGGCGCCGCCCTGCACTACGTGGCCCTCGAAGCCGACGCCCCCGGCACCCCCGAGGCCGCTGCCGAAACGATCCTGACCGCGCTCGGCGAGGGCACCCACCTCCTCGGCTGGTGAGCTCCGCCCGCGGCACGAGGCCCCGACCGTCCGCACACACGGAGCGCCGACCGTCCGCACGCACGAAGCCTCGGCCGTCCGCACACACGGAGCCCCGACCGTCCGCACGCACGAGGCCCCGACCGCGCGAACGGTCGGGGCCTCGTGCCGTGCGCGGAGGTCAGCTGAGCGTGCGGACCGCGGCGGCGTCGTAGGAGCGGAGGTCGTCGAAGCGGCCGGCGAGGACCTTGGCGGCCCACTCCGGGTCCTGGAGGAGGGCGCGGCCGATGGCGACCAGGTCGAACTCGTCGCGCTCCAGGCGGTCGAGCAGGTCGTCGATGCCCTGGACGGGGGCGCCCTCGCCCATGAAGGCGCGGACGAAGTCGCCGTCGAGGCCGACCGAGCCGACGGTGATGGCCGGGCGGCCGGTGAGCTTGCGGCTCCAGCCGGCCAGGTTGAGGTCGGAGCCCTCGAACTCGGGGACCCAGTAGCGGCGGGTCGAGGCGTGGAAGGCGTCCACGCCGGCCTCGGCGAGCGGGGCGAGGATCGCCTCCAGCTCCTCCGGCGTCCCGGCGAGACGGGCGTCGTAGTTCTCCGACTTCCACTGCGAGTAGCGGAAGATCACCGGGAACTCCGCCGAGACGGCCTCGCGGACCGCGGCGACGATCTCGGCGGCGAACTTCGTCCGGGCGACCGGGTCGCCGCCGTAGGCGTCGGTGCGGCGGTTCGTCCCGGCCCACAGGAACTGGTCGATCAGGTAGCCGTGGGCGCCGTGCAGCTCGACGCCGTCGAAGCCGATGCGCTCGGCGGCCGCGGCGGCCTCGGCGAAGGCGCCGATCACGTCGTCGAGGTCGGTGCGGGTCATCGCCCGGCCGGTGCCCTCGGTACCGTCCAGGCGGATGCCGGAGGGGCCGACGGCGGGGGCGCCGGCGACCGGCGGGTCACCCTGCTTGCGGACCATGCCGATGTGCCAGAGCTGCGGCACGATCGTGCCGCCCGCCGCGTGGACGTCCTCGGCGACCCGGGCCCACCCGGCCAGCTGCTCCTCGCCGTGGAAGCGCGGGATGTCGTCGGCCTGGCCGGCCGACTCGTGGCCGACGTACGTGCCCTCGGTGACGATCAGGCCGACGCCCGCGGCGGCGCGCCGGGCGTAGTACGAGCGCACGTCCTCGCCGGGCACGCCGCCCGGGGAGAACCGGCGCGTCATGGGCGCCATCACGATGCGGTTGGGCACGGTCAGCCCGTTGATCGTGACGGGCCGGGACAGGATCCCGGCGGCGCGGGCGGCGGGGTCGGCGGACGCGGCGGGCTCGGTGACGGTCATGGGGTTCCTCGTGGGTACCGGGGGTGTGCACGGAATCGTGAACGGTTGCCCGTGCCAACCATCCCGACGGCCGCCGCATTTCGCCGCACACGCGAAGGCCGCTGTGATCCCCGCCACTCCGGCGAACCGCCGCGTACGCCCCTACCCCCTGCACCTTCCCCCCTACGCCTTTCCCTCCTACGCCCCTATGCCCCTATGCCCCTACGGTGCCGTCGATGCCCTCGCGCAGGAAGTCGGCGTGCCCGTTGTGCCGGGCGTACTCGTGGATGAGGTGGAGCATCACGAGGCGCAGCGAGACCGTCTCCCCCCAGCGCGGCTGGTAAGCCGTCACGTCCAGGGACTCCGCCTCGCACTCGATCCGGCGCGCGTGCTCGACCTCGGCCTGCCAGGCGGTGAAGGCCTCGTCGCGGGTGGCGCCGGTGGCGTCGTACGCGGCCTGGTAGTCGCCCTCCGGCGACCAGACCAAGGGGACGTCCTCGCCGCCGATGACCCGCCGGAACCACGTGCGCTCGACCTCGGCCATGTGCCGCACCAGCCCGAGCAGGGTGAGGGTGGACGGCGGGCTGGACTGGAGGCGCAGCTGTTCGTCGGTCAGGCCCTCGCACTTCATGGCGAGCGTCGCGCGGTGGAAGTCGAGGAACGCGCGCAGCGTCTCGCGTTCGCCTCCGACCAGTGGGGGCTTGGGGCGGTTGTCGGTGTCCACGTCGTCACTTCTTTCCTCGGTCCGCGAGATCACGGCGGACTGTAGCCGACGGCGGCCCCACGGGCACCGCATTTCTCCGACACCTCTCCGTGACCACTTGACTGCACCGTGTTCACATCCGCACCGGTTTGGGTACGTACCGCGGCGCGCCGGACGAGCGGCGCGCGCAACGACCCTGCGGACCGACGACCCACCGAAGGCAGGACTCCATGGACCAGAGCCGGATCCCTCCCACCGTGCACCGGACGTACGGCACGGGCGACCTGAGCCGGGCCGCCAGTTTCGCGGGCGGCTTCATCAACTTCGGCGACTGGCACGGGATCGACCTCGCCGCGCCGACGCCGGAGGAACGGGTGCACAGCCAGGAGCAGCTGTACCGGAGGGTGCTGCGCGCCTTCCCCGAACCCCGCGACCAGCTGCGGCTGGCGGAGGTCGGCTGCGGGCGCGGACTGGGCGCCGCGCTCGCGCTGCGCGAGTTCAGATTCGCGGCCGTGACGGGCGTCGACATCCACCCGGACCAGATCGAGCGCGCCCGCACGGTGAACGCCAAGGCGCTCGCCACCTACCCGGACCGGCTCGCCTACAGCCTCGGCGCGGCCGAGGAACTGCCCTTCCCCGCGGACGCGTTGGACGGACTCTACTCCGTCGAGGCGGCCCAGCACTTCCGCGCGCTGACGGGCTTCGCCCACGAGGCGGCCCGGGTGCTGCGGCCCGGCGGGCGGCTGGTGGTGACGACGTTCTTCGCCGCCGCCGGCCCGGAGGCCGCCGAGCGGCTGAGCCTCCTGCTGAGCAGCTTCGCCGACGGGCTGGACGTGGCCCACCCGCTCGACGGCTTCACGGCGGACCTCGCGGCGGCCGGGTTCACCGGCGTCACCGCGGAGTCGATCGGCGCGGACGTGTGGCCGGGCTTCGACCGCTACCTGGCGGACGTCGTCCCGGCCGGGCACTGGTCGCGCAACTTCGTCGGTGCCTGGCGGGACGGCCTGCTCGACTACCACGTCGTCACCGCCGACCGCTCCTGAGCACCCGGCCGGCGCGGCCCGACCACCCCGGGTCGCGCCGGCCCGCTGCCGGCCGAATCGCGTCCGGCCGGATCGCATCGGTCGAATCGCGGCGGGCCGAATCGCATCGGCCGGTATTCCGGTCAGTTCGTGAGGACTCCACTACCCGGTCCCCTCCCGTACGGCAATGCTCAGGGGCGTGCCTCCGGGTTGCCTCAGTGTGTGGCCAATTCCTGAAGGACCTTTTTAAAATCCCCTGCCGGAGCCGGGCAGCGGCTCCCCCACGAGGTCCTGAACACTTGAATCCTGCATCCTTGGCGCACCCCCTCGCCCTGATCCGGGCCGCGGAAGGGCTTTCCCCTTCCGAATACGCCCGCATCGTCGCACGGACCCACGCCGAACTCGGTTTCGGGCAGATGGCCGCCCGCCGCGAGAAGGTGCACCGCTGGGAATCGGGCCGCACGGTGCCCGAGCCCACCGCGCAACTGGCCATGGCGCACCACCACGGCGTCCCCGCCCCCGAGGTGCACCGGCTCGGCTGGCCGCACTGGCTGCACCTGGTCATCGGGGACGCCGTCCTGCTGGACCAGCCGTACACCGCCGCGGGCGCCGCGCTCGCCCTGAACAGCGCGCTGCACCTGCCGAAGGCGCCGTGCCCGGCGGCGCTCCTCCTCACCGGCGCGGCGCTCGCCACGCACCTCCGGACCGCACTCGTCCGCGCCACCACCGACGCCGACCGGAATCCCGATGGCACCGGCCCACGCGACACCAGCCCGCACGACACCAGCCCGCACGACACCGGCCCGTCCGCCGAGCAGCTGCGCTGGATCGGGGCCCGCACGTCGGCACTCGAACGGCACGAGAGCGGCACGTACCTGCCGACCGCCGCGCTGTACGGCGCGGCCCACGCCGAACACCGCCTGGTCGTCCGCCTGATCGGTGCCCACGGCCACGACGGCCCGGCCGCCCGGCGGCTCTTCCGGTTCGCCGCCCGCACCGCACTGGTCTGCGCCTGGCTGAGCAGCGCCCTCGGCGAGGAGACCCGCGCGGAGCGCCACAACCTCACCGCCGTCCGCGCGGCCGCCGCCGCGGCGGAGCCCGACCTCGCGGCGGTCGCGACGGCCCGGCTCGCCGCGCGCCACGTCGTCGGGGGCGACCCGGTCGACGCGCTGGCGCTCGTCCGAACGGCCCGCACCGTCGGTACCCGGCCGTCGCCGGGCACCATGACGGCCCTGTACTGCACAGAGGCGCTCGCCCTCGCCCGACTGGGGCACGCCGCTGGCAGCGCCAGGGCGCTGGACCGCGCCGGAAAGGCCGCCTCGGCCACCCCGGCGGCCGGCGACATCCTGTTCGGCGCGGCCCCGTTCGGCGCAGCCCCATTCGGCGCGGCCCCGTTCGGCGCCACCCCATTCGGCGCGGCCCCGTTCGGCGCCACCCCATTCGGCGCGGCCCCGTTCGGCGCCACCCCATTCGGCGCGGCCCCGCACCGGCTGACCGTCACCGTCGCCCGCGCCCGATCCGCACTGCTCCTCGGCGCACCGCACGAGGCGGAGCCGCACTTCCGCGTCCTCGTGGACTCCCTCCAGGCACCGCCGGCCGGCGCCCCGTCACCGCACACCGGCTCCTGGCTCCTCGACGCCGTCGACGCCCATCTCGCCGTCGGCGATTTCGGTTCCGCGGCCGTCGCCGTGCACCGCGCCGTCCACGTCACCGGAACGCTCCCGCCGGGACTCGCCCGTCAATACCGCGACCGGCTGTCCGCCCACGGACGGGAGCCGGCCGTCCGACGCGCCCTCGAATTCCTGCGGGACACCGCATCGCACGAAAGTTCGATGACGAAGAGCGAAGTCGAAAACGGCCGCGACGACGCCGGGGCCCGGCCCATCGAATCAGCCGACGGCGACCACGAGTAGCGCTTCACAGCGCCTTGCGGACGCCGACGGCGGTTCGCTTCCTTCTCCTTTTGCCACCGCCCGGTCACCCCGCGTCGTACGAGCACAACCGGCCACACAGCCGGCCACACAGCCGGCCACACAGCCGGCCACACAACGGCCGTGCGCCGCAAGGCCGTCGGCCATGCCCCGGGGGTGCCTCCACGCCTGGGAGCACACGGACGGACCTGCCTAGGATCCACTGCCCGGCCCGGGGTATCCCGCCCCCGGCGGCTCCCGACCCCTCCGAGGGACGCCTTCGTTGACACACCCTCTGTTCGTGCTGCGCGCGGCGCTGGGCCTGTCCCAGCCCGAGTACGCCGGCCTCGTCGCACGCACCCACGCCGCACTCGGCCTCGGGCAGATGGCCGCCCGCCGGGAGAAGGTCTCCCGCTGGGAGTCCGGCCGCACCGTGCCCGAGCACACCGCCCAGCTGGCCATGGCCCGCATCCACGGCATTCCGGCCCGCGAGATCTACCTGCTCGGCTGGCCGCACTGGCTCCACCTGGCGACCGGCGACGCCGCCCTGCTCCACCAGCCCCACACCGACGAGGGGGCGCTGCTCGCCCTGGCAGGCTCCGTCCACCACCCCGTCACGCCCGGGCCGTCGGCCCTGCTCCTCACCGGATCCGCCCTGCGAGCCCAACTGCGCGCGGCAGTCGCCCGGTCGACGGAGTCCGCAGCACACTCCGACCGGCCGGGGTGCGGACCGGCGGACGAACAACTGGAGTGGATCGAGACCCGCGTCACCGCCCTCGAACAGCACCACGGCGGCACCCTCGTGCCGGCCGAGAGCCTGTACGCCGCCGCCCACGCCGAGCACCGGCTGGTCGTCCACCTGCTGGCCACCGCGCAGCACGACCACCGGACCCGTCGGCGGCTCTACCGCTTCGCCGCCCGCACCGCCCAGCTCTGCACGTGGCTCTGCAACGCCCTCAACGAGGCCGCCCGCGCGGAGCGCCACGCCCTCGTCTCGATCCGCGCGGCCGGAGCCGCCGGAGACGCTCCCCTCCTCGTCGTGGCCTTCCGGCAGTTGGCGTACTGCCACACCATCGCCGGGGATCCGGCCGACGCCCTCCTCGCCATAGCCGCCGCCCGCGCCGTCGGGCCCGGCCTCCGGCCTGCCGCGGCGAGCCAGTTGCACAGCCAGGAGGCGCTGGCCCTCGCCCGCCTGGGCCGGGCCGACGACGTCGCCCGGGCGCTGTACCTCGCCGGCCGGGCCCTCACCGCCACCGGCGGCCGTCCGGCGCCGGGCGAGAGCTCCGGGACGAGGAACCTGGAACGCATCCTCACCGCCGCGCACGGCACGGCCTCGCTGTTCCTCGGCCGCCCGCACGAGGCCGCGCACCACTTCGACGCGGTGGCGGCGTCCGGGTCCGCGCCGCCGTCCGGCGGCCCGTCCACCTTCACCGGGCGCTGGCTGCTCGACGGCGTGAAGGCCCACCTGGCCGCCGGTGACGTCGACGGCGCGGCCCGTACCGTCCGGCGCGCCGTCGACATCGCGGGGACGCTTCCACCCTCGCTGGCCCGCGAGTACCACCGCCACCTGGTCCCGCACGGCAAGGAGCCCCCCATCCGTCGCGCCCTCGACTACCTGAAGCACGGCTGACGGTGCCGCGGAGAACACCGTCATCACGTCCAACGGGCCGACCGGGCAGGCGGGTTCAGGCCGGCGTCCGGCCCGCCTCGACCGCCATCCGCCGCACGAGGTGCACGATTCCGGGCACCGGGAAGAGCAGCAGGAACAGGTTCGGCAGCCACCAGGTCACCGAGAAGTCCCCGCGCAGCGCCCAGAACGCGACCGCCTGCAGCCCGGCCGTGCTGGTGAGCGCGAGCGAGACCAGCATCAGCGGCCGGGCCCCGCCCGCCGCGCCGCAGCGGCCGAGCCGCAGCGCGGTGAGGCCGGTGGCGCTCGCGAGCACGTCGAGCAGCACGAACGAGTAGTTCCAGTCGCTCAGGACCGGGTTGTCGTAGTCCTTGTACGCGTACTCGGCCGGGACGAGGGCCAGCAGCGTGGCCGCCCAGTAGACCAGGAAGCCGACGTCGGTGACGAGCATCGACGCCTTCGTGAAGCGCAGCACCGGGCTCGGGGCGGGCGTGGCACGCATGGGGACTCCTCCGTCGCGGGTCATACCGTCATTCGTGACTCATTCCCCCGCCGAGATACATCACCGCGACGCCGGCCACGACCAGCACCGCCCCGGCCACCGACGCGGGCTTGACCGGTTCGCCGAACGCGACCACCCCGCCGACGAGCGCGCCGACCGTGCCCAGGCCGGACCAGACCGCGTAGACCGGGCCCACGTTCAGCGACTTGAGCGCCTGCGCGAGCAGCACGAACGCCGCGATGTAACCGATCGCGACGACCACGCTGGGCATCAGCCGGGTGAGACCGTGCGAGGCGCGCAGCGCCAGGGTGGCCGTGACCTCGGCGCAGATCGCCGCTCCGACCAGAAGGTATGCCGTCATGCCGTCCGTCCCCCGTCATGGTGGTGACTCGGCCGGACGGGATGGTCCCGTCCGGGTCGACCGGCCGGGCGACCCCCTCGATCGTCCGGCTCCGTGCGGTGTGAACTCGGGTCGTGCTCAGCTGATGCGGTGTTAAATCGTCCGCCCCACGGTTAAGTTGCCGTGAACTCGCGAAGGGTGGATTCGGGCCGTGCGGCGTGAAGCCGGCGCGTGCGCTACGTGAAATCCCGGTTGCCCGGGGCCACCAACTGCGTGAACCCGTCTCCCTGCCCAGTGAGTTCGACGATCAGTCCGCGCAGCCGTCGGTGCAGGTCGTCGTGCGGGGTGGCGAGGCCGAGCAGCCGGGACGTCCACCAGCCGTCGACCGCGAAGCGGACGAGCGTCGCGACGGCCGGATCCAGTCCGTTGTCCACGAGCCGCCGCTGCCACCGGTCGTAGCGCTCCCGCAGCACGTCCAGCACCTCGGGCCCGCCGGCCGCGGCGAGCAGGGCGACCGGCACCTGGTCGGCGCCGCTGGTGTCCCCGGCGGGCGACTCCGCCGGGATGCTGGCGTCCAGCCAGGCGAGCGCGAACGCGCCGGCCGGCGCGTCCGGACCGGGCAGTACGGCCTCGAACCGGTCCGCGAGGCGCTCGACGACACCTTGTACGAGCGCCCGCTTGCTGGGGAAGTGGTGCAGCAGCCCGCCCTTGCTCACGCCGGCCTCGACGGCGACGGCGTCCAGGCGCACCGCGTCGACGCCCCCGCGCACCAGAAGCCGCTCGACGGCGTCGAGCAGTTGATCACGCACCGGTGGTTCCCTCTCTCCGTGTTACAAACCGTCCAGACGGTCGGACGCAGCCTAGCAGACCGGCGAGTACCAGACAGAAACCCCAACACGCCACCGCCGAATGGTTGTTGACAGCCTCCATCGCGCATGCTTTCGTTTCCTCGGCCGACGGCGGAGAAACGGCGGAAGCTCCACCGGTCTGCGGCCTCATGTTTGCTGCGCACGATGATCGAAAAGGCGGTCCGGGAATTCACCCGGGCCGGGGGGAACGCTCTTCGACATCCACGGGGGATCATTGCGAGCCATGCGGTTCCGGCTGCGCCCACACGGGTCCGGCAAGGGTCGGCACGACTGCGGACGACCCTTCCCGCACTGACTGGCGAGCAGCCAAGCAGTCATCCCACGCTGGGCGTTGACCCTGCCGACCGCCGCACACCCATCCTTCGTCGATCGTCTGCCGAGCATCGGCACGACGGGGTGCACCGAGCCCGGGCACAGCGCAACGGCGCGCCGTCCCCAGCCCGGGCCACTCTCCCGCACCCATGGCACTTTCACCTGCCCGTCCGCGGTCGGGTGTCCATGACATTTCGTGTTCGGCGCGCCGGTAAAGCACGGCGCCCGGGCCCGCCGGGGCACCGCCCATTGAATTCGAGGGAAATATGGTGGACATATTCTCGAAAGTCTCCGGTTACACGGCCGCCCGCGATGCCATGGCGGCCGGCATCTACCCGTATTTCCTGCCTTTGACCGGCAACGAGGGCACGACGGTCACGCTCGGTGACCGCGAACTGGTCATGTGCGGGTCGAACAACTACCTCGGCCTCACTGCCGACCCGCGCGTCAAGCGGGCCGCCGCCCAGGCGGTGGAGCAGTTCGGCACCTCCTGCACCGGCTCCCGGTTCCTCAACGGCAACCTGGCCCTGCACGACCAGCTGGAGGCCGAACTCGCCGACTTCTACGGCAAGCCCGCGGCCGCCGTCATCTCCACCGGCTACCAGGCCAACCTCGGCACCATCAGCGCGCTCGCGGGCCGCGGCGACGTCGTCTTCGCCGACCGCGACGCGCACGCCTCCATCGTCGACGGCGGCAGGCTCAGCGACGCCAAGCTGAGACGCTTCCGGCACAACGACCCCGCCGCGCTCGACCGCGTCCTCGCCTCCGTCCCCGACAGCGCCGGCAAGCTCGTCGTCGTCGACGGCGTGTACTCGATGGAGGGCGACCTCTGCGCCCTGCCGGAGATCGTCGAGGTGTGCGAGCGGCGCGGCGCGCGCCTGATCGTCGACGACGCCCACGGCCTCGGCGTGCTCGACAAGGGCCGCGGCACCTGCTCCTACTTCGGCCTCACCGACCGGGTCGACCTCATCACCGTCACGTTCAGCAAGTCGCTCGCCTCCCTCGGCGGCGCGGTCGTCGGCGACGAGGACGTCATCCACTACCTCAAGCACCACGCCCGCAGCCTGATCTTCAGCGCCTCGGCCACCCCGGCCAGCGCCGCCTCCGCCCTGGCCGCCCTGCGCATCCTGCGCGAGGAGCCGTGGCGGGCCGAACGCGCCCAGCAGAACGCCGAGTACATGCGGGCCGGCCTCGCCCAGCGGGGCATCAGCGCCGGCGAGAGCGCCACCCCGGTCATCCCGCTGCGCACCCGCGGCACCATCGAGACCCTCCTGCTGTGGCGGGAGCTCATCGACGCCGGCGTCTACACCAACCCCGTCCTGCCGCCCGCCGCGTCCCCGCGGCTGCGGCTCAGCTTCATGGCCACCCACACCACCGACCACCTCGACCGGGTGCTGGACGCGCTCGGCGCGCGGGCCGAGCACTTCCTCGCCGACGACGAACCGGACGCCGACGACGGGTACGCGGTCGAGGCGCTCGCCGAACTCGCCGACTCCGGCGCCGCGGCCCGGCCGTGAACACCGCGGCCGCCACGCGACCCGGCAGCCGTCCCGCCACCGCGGGCCGTCCGGCGCCGCCCGCGCTCCGGGCGGCGGTCGCGGCCCTGGCCGGGGCCTCGGCCGGCGC
>NZ_JBHVPD010000159.1:0-14494 GCF_042887525.1 Kitasatospora sp. NPDC057936 | reverse complement strand
CGTTGGCAGTCTGAAAATCACCCGTCACGCCCCTCTCCGCGGCCACCCCCTCCGCCACCCCCTCCCGCAGCCCGACCCTCTCGCCTGTGGGGGGATGAGGGGAGGGAGGTGGTAGAGGGGGGTGCGTTGGTGCGGCGGGGAGGGTGTGGGGGTGAGGGGTGGGAGTGGGGGGGGTTGGGTGAGGTGGGGTGGGGGTGAGGTGCTCAGGGGGGTGTTGCTGCCTTGGGGATGGTGGGCCATGTCTCTGTGATGAGCGTCCGGAGGTCTGGGGTCCTGAGCTGGGCGAACGTGTTCGCCAGGGTGGCGGTCTCGGGGTGGGCCTTCTGGATGACGGGGTGGGTGGGGCCTGCCCTGCGGATGGTGTCGGCCAGGAAGAGTGCCGTGGCCACCACCGACGCCCAGTGGTCCTCGGTGGGGCCCAGGAGGGGGAGGCCGGTGGTGGGCCGGTGGCCGGTGGCTTCCGCCCAGGGGTCCTCGGCCAGGTAGCGGACCGTTCCGACTCCGGTGAAGCCCGCTGCGGCCGTGCACATCGCGCACGGGCGGTGGCTGCTCCACAGGGTGTGGGTGCCGAGGTTCCAGGTGGTTCTGGCGGCGGCCAGCGCGTTGAGTTCGGCGTGGGCCAGCGGGGTGCCCTGGAGATGGTCCGGGCCGCCCGGGGGGTCGTACGCGCGGTTGCGGCCCTCCGTGACGATCGTGCCGGTCTCGTCGGTGAGCACCGCGCCCACCGGCAGGCCGTCGTCGAGCCAGGCGCGGTGGGCGAGTTCGAGGCAGCGGCGGGCGGCGGGCGGGAGTGCTGCCCAGGCGGTGGCGAAGTCCGGTGGGGTTCCCATGGTGGTGAGGCTAGGCGGCTTCGCGTCGTCCGATCACTCGGTGGATCGCACGAGTTCGGGCACCCGGATCGGCATCAGCATGGAGAAGGTGCCGTCGCGGCCGGGGGTGCGGATCGCCAGCGGGGCGATGGGGCCGCCGAGTTCGAGGACCAGTTGGTCGGGGCGGCCCGCGTCCAGGGCCTCCAGGAGGAAGTTCCGGTTGACCGCCACCCGGAGTTCGCCGGGGGTGGGGTCGGCGTCGGCCGGGGGCACCGCGAGTCGGCCGTCCGGAGTGACGGCGAGGACGGTGACCGCGCAGTCCGCGCCGTCCGGGCCGGACGGCAGGGTGTGGGTGGCGCCGGACTCGACGGCTCCCCGCAGGTCGGCGGCGGGGATGTCGACGCGGTGGAGCGGGTCGAGCCGGGTGAGCGCCCGGTAGTCGGGGTAGTCGAGGTCCGGGGTGGCGCCCTCGATCCGGTGGGCGCCGGTCTCGATGCGTACGAAGCCGCCGCCGAGGGTGAGTTCGGCCTCCGTCGCGTCGGCGAGCAGGGCGCGCAGGGCGTCCGCCAGGGCGGTCGGGACGATCGTGCCGGCCCGTGGCTCGGGCGTGGTCGGCAGGGGCACCTCGGCGAGCGCCATCCGGTAGCGGTCGGTGGCCACCAGGCGCAGCGCGGCGCCGTCCACCTCGAACAGCACCCCGGCGAGGACCGGGAGTTCGGGGTCGGCGCAGACGGCGAAGCGGACCGCGTCCAGGGCGGCGGCGAGCGCGGGGGCCGGGACGGTGAGCCGGAGCTCGGCGGGGGCGGCGGTCATCGGGTTCTCCCTCTGGTCGATCAGCGTGCGGATCAGGGAGAGTTCGCGGCGGGCGTCGGCGAGGCCGTCCTCCAGGCGGCGCAGGTGCGCGTCGACGACGCGGTGGGCCGCGCCGGAGCCGGGGGCCGCGCCGAGCACGGCGCGGATCCCGGCCAGCGGCAGGCCGACGCGGCGCAGCCGGGCGAGCAGGCGGGCGTCTGCGAGCTGCCGGGGCCCGTACCAGCGGTAGCCGGTCTGCGGATCGACGTGGGCGGGGGCGAGCACGTCGGCGCCGTCGTAGTAGCGCAGGGTGCCGACGCCCAGACCGGTGGCGCGGGCCAGTTCGCCGATGCTGTGCAGGTCGCTCTCCATGCCGGTCACTGTGGTTCCTCGACCAGGTGGAGGGTCAAGGATTGAGCCGGGTGAGCTTGTGGGGGTTGCGGACGGTCCGCATGGCGGCGATGAGGGGTGCGCCGTCGGGGCCTTCGGCGAACTCGAAGACCGTGACGGAGTCGACGCGGTCGCCCACCGCGAGCAGCAGGCCGGGCTGGCCGTTGACGAGGGCCGGGCGGGCGGTGGCTTCGCCGAGCTGCGTGAGGACGCCGAGGACGAAGCGGGCCACGTTGTCGGCGCCGGTGACGGGGCGCAGTGCGGCGCGCACGACGCCGCCGCCGTCGGTCCACGAGGTGACGTCGGGGGCGAGCAGCTCCAGCATGCGGTTGAGGTCGCCGCCGACGCAGGCCGCGAGGAACTCGTCGGTGGCCCGGCGGCGCAGGTCCGCGGGGGCGTCGTAGCGGGGCCGGCCGGCCTGGACGTGGGCCCTGGCCCGGCTGCCGACCTGGCGGCAGGCCGTCTCGCCGCGGTCGAGGGCCTCGCCGATCTCCTTGTAGGAGAAGCCGAAGACCTCCTTGAGCACGAAGACGGCCCGTTCCAGCGGGGAGAGGCTCTCCAGCAGCACCATGACGGCGAGCGAGACGGTCTCGGCGCGTTCGACTCCCTCGGTCGCGTCCGGCTCGCCGACGAGGGGTTCGGGCAGCCACGGGCCGACGTAGGACTCGCGGCGGACGGCGGCCGAGTCGAGCCGGTTGAGGGCGAGGTTGGTGACCGTCCGGGCGAGGTAGCCGGCCGGGTTGGCGACCGGGCCGGTGACCTGGCTCCAGCGCAGCCAGGTGTCCTGGACCAGGTCCTCGGCGTCGGCGACGCCGCCGAGCATCCGGTAGGCGATGCCGAAGATCATCCGCCGGTGCGCTTCGAAGTCGGCGAGGCCGGGGTGTTCGAGGGTTTCGGTCACCTTCGCAGGGTAGCCGCCGGTCAGGCGCGGAACGCGTCGTAGGCCGGGGCGAGCACGGCGGCGAGGTCGCGTCCGCGCACGGTGATGCCGGACGGGCCCAGGCGGCGGAGGGACGGTTCGTCCGTGTCCCGGTCGTCCTCGGCTCTCAGGGTGAAGTCGCCGCGCCAGTAGGCGGCGACGTTCACGACGGGGTCGGGTTCGGTCATGCTTCCTCCTCGGCCACCGCGTCGTCGCGGGTGAGTTCGACCAGTTCGCGCAGCGCGTCGGCGGGCAGGTCGGTGAGCCAGTGCTCGCCCTCCCCGACCACGGTGTCGGCCAACGCGCGCTTGGCGGTGAGGAGTTCGTCGATGCGCTCCTCGACCGTGCCGACGCACACCAGCCGGCGCACCTGGACGTCCCGGCGCTGGCCGATCCGGAACGCGCGGTCGGTGGCCTGCTGCTCGACCGCCGGGTTCCACCAGCGGTCGAGGTGGATCACCTGGTTGGCGGCGGTCAGGTTGAGCCCGGTGCCGCCGGCCCGCAGGGAGAGGATGAACACCCGCGGCCCGTCCGGGGATTGGAAGCGTTCGATGAGCTCCTCGCGGCGGGCCCGGGAGAGTCCGCCGTGCAGGTAGAGCACCTCCTCGCCGAGCCGCCGGGCCAGGTACGGGCGGAGCATCGCGCCGAACTCGGCGTACTGGGTGAAGACCAGGGTGCGGTCGCCCTCGGCGAGGGCCTCTTCGAGGAGCTCGGCCAGTCGGGCCACCTTGCCCGAGCGCCCACCCAACGCCGAACCGTCGTGCAGCAGTTGGGCCGGGTGGTTGCACACCTGCTTGAGCTTGCCGATCGCGGCGAGCACCGTGCCGCGGCGCTCCACGCCCCGGATGCCCTCGACCCGGCGCAGCAGGTCGGCCACCACCGCCTGGTAGAGGCCGGCCTGCTCGGCGGTGAGGTTGCACCAGACGGTCATCTCCTGCTTGGCGGGCAGGTCGACCGCCACCGCCGGGTCGGTCTTGAGCCGGCGCAGGACGAACGGGCTGGTGCGGCGCCGGAGTTCGGCGGTGCGGTCGGGGCTGCGGTGCAGTTCGACGGGGATCGCGTAGCGCTCCTTGAAGCGCTCGGCCGGGCCGAGCAGCCCGGGGTTGGCGAAGTCCAGGACGGCGTGCAGCTCGGACAGCCGGTTCTCCACCGGGGTGCCGGTGAGGGCGATCCGGTGCACGGCGACCGGCAGGGCGCGGATCGCGCGGGCCTGGGCGGTGCCGGCGTTCTTGACGTGCTGGGCCTCGTCGGCCACGACCCGGCGCCAGCGGACCTTCCGCAGGGCGGCGAGGTCGCGCTGAACCAGTCCGTAGGTGGTGATGACGAGGTCCACTTCCCCGACGGCGGCGGCGAGTTCGTCCGGGCCGAGGCGGCCGGAGCCGTGGTGGACGTGGGTGCGCAGGCCGGGGGCGAAGCGCTCGGTCTCGCGCTGCCAGTTCCCGACGAGGGACATCGGGCAGACCAGCAGGGTGGGGGCCGTCGCGCCGTCCGCCTGCTCGGCGGCCAGCAGGGCGAGGGTCTGCACGGTCTTGCCGAGGCCCATGTCGTCGGCCAGGACGGCGCCCAGGCCGAGCCCGGCCATCGCCCGCAGCCAGGCCAACCCCCGCTCCTGGTACGGGCGGAGGGTCGCGCGGAAGTCCGGCGGGAGCGTGGGGGCCGGGGCGGTGGCGGTGCGCCCGGCGAGCAGGTCGCCCAATGGGCCGTCGGCCCGGACGGCGGTGACCGGCAGGCCGGCGACGGTGGCCTCGGGGTCGAGCGCCATCCGCAGCACCTGCGTCGTGGCGATGGCGGTGTCCCGCCGGTGGTCGAGGAAGGCGAGCGCGGCGGCGATCTGCGCCGGGTCGGCCTCCAGCCAGGTGCCCCGCACCCGGACCAACCCCTGCTTGGCGGCGGCCAGTTCGGCGAGCTCCCGCTCGCTGAGCGGATCGCCGTCCGGGCCGAGCGCCGCCTGCCACTGGAACGCGACGACGGCGTCCCGGTCCACCTGGCTCGTGACGGCGAGCGAGCCGGGCGCGGGCGGGGTGGTGACGCGCAGGGCGAGGCCGAGCCGGGGCTTGCGGCGCCACCAGGCCGGGAGCAGCACGCCGAACCCGCTCTCGGCGAGGGCGGGCGCCGCGGTGCGCAGAAAGTCCAGGGCCCCGGCGCGGTCGAGCGGGAGGGCGGACGGGCGGGAGCGGTGGCGCAGCCCGTCCAGCTCCGGCCAGCGGTGGGCGGCGCGGGCGAGTTCGGCGGCCAGGACGTCGGCCGGGTCGTCGGCCTTGCGGGCCAGCGCGGCGCGGGCGGCGCCGCCTTCGTGCAGGTCGGCGGCGCGGACCAGCAGGGACGGCTCGTCGACGGCCTGGAGCAGGAACTCCACTTGCCAGGCGTCGTCGGACGGACGGCCCTCGGGGTCGCCGTCGTCCGGGCCGAGTGGCTCCAGCAGGCGGAAGCAGAGCCGCAGGGCGGGGTCGGTGGGCTCGGCGGCGGCGCACCAGGCGGAGAGCCGGCGGTGCAGGTCGGCCAGGTCCCCCGGGTCGGCGGCGAAGGAGGCGTCCGGGGCGGCGAGGGCCGTCAGCCACTGCTCGGCCGCGCCGGTCGGGGCGTCGCCGCCGCGCAGGAGCGGGGGCGCGGCGGCGAGGGCGGACCTCGCCTCGGCGTCCACGAGGGCGCTCAGCGCGGCGTCGACCAGCGCTTCGCCCGTGACACCGGCGGGCGGCCACTCCCCCAGGGCCACCGGCGGGCAGCCGGCGGCGAGGGCGGCAGCCTCCCGGCGGCCGTCGGCGGTGAGGTCCGGACGCCAGCGGGCCTGCGGGGCGCCGTCCACCAGGAGCTGCGGCAGCACCCGGCCGCCGCCGACCGTCCGCCAGGCGAGGTCGTGCACGCCGGTGAGCCAGCGCAGCGACGGCCCGTAGACGACGTCGACGCGCCCGACGCCGGGCAGTTCGGTGCCGGTCACCGCCCAGTGCGGGTCGAAGACCTCGCCCAGCAGCTGGGCCGCCGCCCCGGCGTCGAACAGCAGCGCGGGCACCCGCCACGGCGCGAGCACCGCCGCGCCGCGCACGGGGGTGGCCGGCAGGTCGGGGGACGGCGCGGGCAGGGAGCCGGCGGTCGGCAGCAGCAGGGTGGCCCAGCGCTCGGACGCCTGGCCGGCCAGCCAGCCGAGGCCCGGGCCGATCCCGCCGAGCACGGCGGCCACCTCGGCGGCCGGACTGGCGTAGGGGTGGGCGCGCGGGGCCGTCCGCGCGGGCGCCTCCACGGCCGCGGCCGCGGGGTGGCGGCGGGCGTCCTCGGCCCAGAGCGCCAGCCTGCCGTCCGCGCGCCAGAGCGCGTGCAGGGCGAACATGGGCGGGCCTCTCGGGGGTGGCGGAGCTGCTCGTGGATTGACCGGGGTCGCCCTGGAAGCGTAATCGCGACCACCGACACGGCGAAGTGGTTGAAGTTTGAACGAGGCGGGTCTATGGTGGTTCCAGGAAGAAGTTGAAGCCTAAACAAATGGCTTCGAACCCGAGGAGGAGCCATGGGCCTGTTCAACCGCACCAAGACCGCCGCCACGACCGCCACCGCCGTCGCCGAGGCCCCGACCGGGCCGGACCTCGCCCACCTGACCGGCGACTGGACGGTCGACACCACGCACAGCGAGGTCGGCTTCTCGGTGCGCCACGCGATGGTGACCAACGTCAAGGGCCGCTTCACCGACTACGACGGCAAGCTGCACCTCGACGGCGCCACCCCCGGCAACTCCAGCGCCGAGCTGGTGATCAAGGTCGCCAGCATCGACACCAACCAGGCCCAGCGCGACGAGCACCTGCGCACCGGCGACTTCTTCGCCGTCGACACCCACCCGGAGATCCGCTTCCGCAGCACCTCCGCCGAGCGCCTGCGCGGCGACTCCTACCGGATGACCGGCGACCTCACGATCAAGGGCACCACCCGCCCGATCGTCCTCGACCTCGACTACACCGGCAGCGCCACCGACGCCTACGGCGCCGAGCGGGTCGGCTTCGAGGGCACCGCCGTCGTCGACCGCACCGAGTTCGGCCTGACCTACAACGCGGCGCTGGAGACCGGCGGCGTGCTGATCGGCGAGAAGGTCAAGCTCAGCTTCGACATCTCCGCCGTGAAGGCCGCCTGACCCGGACGCCGGCCACGGCCGCGCGACCGGAACCGCACCGCCCCTGCCGCCCCCCGAACGGCAGGGGCGGTGCGTCGTTCCCGCGCACAACGGCCGTGGGGCGCCGGGTCGACCGCACCGGGCCTCAGCCGGGGAGCAGCGCCGCGTCCGGCGACGGCAGCCAGCTGCCCGGCGGGCGGCGCAGCCAGCCCTCGGCCGCGCCGAGCGCGGAGGCCGCACCGGCCAGCGCCGTCAGGCCGGCGTGCCGCAGGCCCGGCCGGTGTACCAGGCTGACCAGGCAGAGCGGCACCGGCTCGACCAGCGGCACGTTCACCGCGCCCGGGATGCGCGGACCGCCGACCGTGGTCAGCATCGCGTCGCCGTGCCGCGCCAGGTAGCGGGCGGTCTCGTCCACGCCCACCGGTGGCACGTACGGGGCGGCCGCCGTCAGGCCGTGCTCGCGCAGCAGGCGGGCGCCGAGGTCGGTCCACTCGGTGGTGGCCGGGTTGCCGGCGCAGATGTCCACGGGGTGCCCGGCCAGGTCGGCCGGGCGCAGCACCGGACGGCCGGCCAGCGGGTGGGTGTCCGCCATCATCACCGAGACGTGCTCCAACCGGACCGGGATCTGGGCGAGTTGACCGCGCAGCGCGGCGGGGAGCCCGGCGAAGCGGCCGAAGGACACGTCCAGCCGGTGGGCGAGCAGCTCGCCGGCGGCCGCCGCGAGGCCGCCGTGGAAGCGGGCCAGCAGCTCGCCCTCCGGGCGGGCGGCGCGGGCCCGGGCGAGCACCCGGTCGGCGGTCAGGTCGGGGCCGGTGACGTCGCTGTTGAGGTCGAGCAGCAGCGGCCGTTCGCCGGCGCCCGCGACGATCTCGTCGTGCAGGGCGAGGAGTTGGCGGGCCTGTGGCAGCAACCTCCGCCCGGCCGGGGTGAGTTCGACGCTGCGCGTGGTGCGGGTGAACAGCGCGTCGCCGAGCAGCCGCTCCAGGGTGCGGACGTCCCGGCTGAGCGCCTGCTGCGCCACGTGCAGCAGGCCGGCGGCCCGGCCGAAGTGGAGCGTCTCGGCGGTCGCGACGAAGCCTCGCAGCAGGCGGGGGTGCAGATCGACGGGCATGGCGGCAGATTAACAACACCGTGTTGTGAGTGCGACGGAACAGGTGTTGGACCGCGGACGGGACGCCGGGCGAGGCTGGGGGCAATCCCCCACGACTCCCCAGGAGCCCCATGGCCTCGCGCGCCCTTTTCGCGTCCACCCCCGGCCCGTCCCTCCTCGCCTCGTACCGGCGCCTGTTCGCCGCCCCCGGCGCCGCCGCGTTCACGCTGGCCGGGCTGCTCGGCCGGCTCGCGCTCTCGATGACCGGCGTCTCGCTCGTGGTGCTGATCGCCGAGCGGCGGGGCTCCTACGGCCTGGCCGGCACCGTCGCGGCGGCCGGGCTCGCCACCGGCGCGATCGGGATGCCGCTGATCGGCCGGCTGGTCGACCGCCACGGGCAGGCGCGGGTGGCCGTCCCGGCGGCGCTGTACAACGCCGTGCCGCTGCTCGGCCTGGTGCTCTGCGTCCGCCTCGGCGCGCCCGACTGGACCCTCTACGCGTGCTGGGCGGCCTGCGCCGCCGCACCCAACCTCGGCGGCATGGCCCGTGCCCGCTGGGCGCACCTGCACCGGAACGACCCCGCCGCCCGGCACGTGGCCAACTCCCTCGAACAGGCGCTGGACGAGCTCTGCTTCATGGCCGGGCCGGTCCTCGGCATGCTGCTCTGCACGACCGTCGCGCCCGAGGCGGGGCTGCTCACCGCCGGGACGCTCGGCACCGCCGGCACCCTGCTGTTCGCCGCCCAGCGGCGCACCGAGCCGCCCCTGGCGGCCGGGAGCCCGGCCGCACCCCGTCACGGCTCCCCGCTGCGCACGCCCGGACTGCGCGTCCTCGTGCTGACCTTCCTCGCCACCGGTGCGGTGTTCGGCTCGACGGAGATCACCACGGTCGCGTACGCCGACGCGCTCGGCCACAAGCCGGTCGCGGGCGGGCTGCTGGCCCTCGTGGCGGCCGGATCCTGCGTGGCCGGGCTGCTCTTCGGGCTGCTGGCGCCGCGCTCGGCACCGGGCGTGCGCTTCCTGCGCGGGATCGCCACGATGGCGGCGCTGCTGCTCCTGCCGCTCGCCGCCGGGCTGGGCGGAGCCGGGTTCGGCCTGCTCGGGCTCGCACTGTTCGCGGCCGGCACCGGCACCGCGCCGACCATGGTGACGGGCATGACTCTCGTCCAGGAGCTGCTCCCGCAGCGGCAGTTGAACGAGGGCATGGCGGTGGCGGTGTCCGGCATCGTGATCGGCATCTCGGCGGGCGCGGCGATCGCCGGGACGGTCGCCGAGCACGCCCCGCCCGGCACGGGCTACGCGCTGCCAGCCGCTGCGGCCGGGCTCGCCCTGCTGATCGCCCTCGCCGGGCGGCGCCACCTGGCGCGGCCCGGCGGCCGGGCCGGGGCAGCGGAGAATTCCGAACGGACTGTCAGTGCGGCGGGCTAGGGCGTGTCTTTCGGCTCAGGTCAGAGGGCCGCGGCGTCTGGGTGCGTGCATCGCAAGGCGGAGGAGGGAGTCCATGCGGAGCATCGGCGACCGACGACAACGCGGCGAGGCGCGTGCCCTGGCGTCGCGGCACCTGGCCTGAGCCGAAAGACACGCCCTAGCGTTCGGACATGTCGACCATCACGTACGTCCGCGGCGACGCCACGGCGCCCCAGGCCAAGGGCGTCAAGGTGATCGCACACGTCTGCAACGACCTCGGCGGCTGGGGGAAGGGGTTCGTCCTCGCCCTGTCCAAACGCTGGCCGGAGCCCGAGGCCGCGTTCCGGCGCTGGCACCGGGAGCGCGCGAAGAACGACTTCGGGCTGGGCGCGCTCCAGTTGGTGCAGGTCGAGCCGTACGTCTGGGTGGCCAACATGGTCGGCCAGCGCGGCATCCGGACCGGGCGCTCCACCGGGGTGCCGGTGCGGTACAAGGCCATCGACACCGCGCTGGCCGCCCTGGGCGAGCGGGCGGCCGGACTGGGCGCCTCCGTCCACATGCCGAGGATCGGCTGCGGGCTGGCGGGCGGGCGCTGGGAGCGGGTCGAGCCGCTGGTGCGGGCCCGGCTCGTGGAGCGGGGGGTGCCGGTGACGGTGTACGACTACTGAGCGGCCTCGGAGCCGTCCACGCGGTGCGCTTCGACCGGCCAGGTGTACTCGTACTCGGGCAGCACGTGGCCGCCCGGGAACACGCCCTCCTGCTCGGCCGTCCGCCGGCCGCCCTCGCGCTCGTAGAAGGCGACCGCGCGGGTGTTGTCCCGCAGCACCTCCAGGTACAGCGCGGCCCCCGGGTGCCGTGCGGCGACGTGTGCGCGTGCCTCGGCCAGCAGGGCGCGGCCGATGCCGCCGCCGGTACTGCCGGGCCGGACGTGCAGGTTGTCCAGGAGCACCCGGCCGTCGGGCTGCGGCACGAGGTAGGCGAACCCGACGACCTCACCGGCCCGTTCGGCGATCAGCAGCTCGGGCGTGTTGTCCGGGCCGCCGTAGTCGACGGTCAGCCGCAGTTCCCACAGCTCGCGGCGCTGGGCGGCCAGCCCGTCCCCGAGCGCCTCGGCGGGGACGATCCCCCGGTACGCCGTGCGCCAGCTGAGCGCGTGGAGGTCCGCGACGGCGCCGGCGTCGTCCGCCCCACCGCGCCGGATGGTGGTCTGCTCGGAACCGATCATGTGACGAGCCTCCCACACCCGCAGAGTTGAACATGTTCAATCCAGCCCGCTACAGTTCGAGCATGCTTTTGAACGCGTTCGAAATGAGCGGGGGCGGAGCGGCGGCACCGGATGCGGAGGGGGCATCCGGTGCCGCGTGCACCGACACCGGCTGGAACCTGGTCTCCGGCTAGGCTCGTGGCGTGGCAGACCTGGAAGCGAGCAACGAACCGGACGGGACGACCGGAGCAGGAGTCCCCGACGGCACGGAGGAGACGGCGGCGGCCCCCGCGGCGGCCGCCGCACCAACCGCCGAGTCGCGGGGCAGCCGCGCCCAGCCGAAGACGGACAAGAGCGAGGCCACCAGGGCGCTGATCCTGGAGACCGCGATGCGCCTCTTCCAGGAGCGCGGCTACGAGAAGACCACCATGCGGGCCATCGCCACCGAGGCGGGAGTCTCGGTCGGAAACGCTTATTACTACTTCGCGGCCAAGGAATTCCTGATTCAAGGGTTCTACGACCGGATGACCTACGACCATGCGGCCGACGCCCGGAACCGCATGGCCCATACGCGCGACTTCGCCGAGCGCCTGGAGATCGCGCTGGTCTCCTGGCTCGACACGGCCGCGCCGTACCACGAGTTCGCCGCGCAGTTCTTCCGGACGGCCGCCGACCCGACCAGTTCGTTGAGCCCGTTCTCCAACGAGTCGCACCCGGCCCGGGCGACCGCCGTCGCACTGTTCCGCGACGTGCTGCAGGGCTCGGACCTGGCGCCCAAGCTGGACGCCGAGCTGGTCGAGCTGCTGCCCGACGTGCTCTGGCTGCACCTCATGGTCGTGGTCCTCTACTGGGTCTTCGACCGGACCGAGGACACCGAGCGGACCCGGGAGTTCGTCCGCCGCTCCACCCCCATGGCGGCCCGGGTGATCAACCTCTCGCGCTACCGGGTGTTCCGTCCGATCGTCCGCGATGCCAAGGGCCTCATCCAGGACTTCATCCTGCCCACCATCGGGAAGACCGCCATCAAGTAGGGCGCCGCACACGGCGCCTGGGAATGCCGGGACCCGGCCCACTCGCAGGTGGGCCGGGCCCCGGATCGCCCGGGCTCAGAAGCTGTCCGGGTTCCAGGCCAGCAGCGGGGTGCGCAGCAGCAGGTCGGCCGCGGCGGCCGCGCCCGGGCGCAGCTCGGTGACGAGACCGGCCGCGGCCAGCCGCGGGAGCGTCTCGCCGCCCAGGTAGAGCGCGCCCAACTCGGAGGCGCCGAGGGCGAGATCGGCCGCGTCGTCGGTCGGCGTGCAGCGTCCGGTGCCGTCGGCGGCGACCTCGATCGCCCAGCGGCCGGCCGCGAAGCCGAGCCGGTCCTCGACCTCCAGCACCACGCGCCCGGGTGCGCCGTACGTGCGGGCGTTGAAGGCCGCCTCGACGTCGAGCACCCGCAGCCAGGTGAAGTCGGCGTTCTCCACGTACGGGGTGGCGGCGCGCGGGTCCTGGAGGAGCAGCGGCAGCGGGTCGTCCGGGCCGATGTTCTCGACGACGACCTTGCGCACCCAGTCGACGGCGAGCACGAACCGCCACAGCTCGGCCGCCGTCGCCCGGTCGAGGGCGAGGAAGTCGACCACGGTGAGCGTGCAGTTCGGGTAGCTGCCGTCCCAGGTGTCGTCGACCCGGTAGGCCACCGCACCGGTGACGGTGCCGTCGGGCGCCCGGTGGACGGCGACGAACGGCTCCTTGAACTCGAAGCCCGGCACCTTGATCTCGCCGGTGTTGCGCTTCCACCACAGCTCGTCGCGGGCGAGCGCGCCGGGCTGGGTGAGCCGCCAGCGGTCGTGGAGCTCGGGCCCGGTCTTGCGGATCTCCTCCATGGTGGCGAAGTCGATCCGCCCGCCCGGGACGGTGGGCAGGCCCTCGCGCAGGCCGCGGGTGCGGTTGAGGTCGACGTTCCAGCCGTGGCCCCGGGTGGCCGGGCCGAAGCCGTAGCGGCCGTAGATGTTGTACTCGGCGGCGATCAGCACGGCGACCGCGCAACCGCGCCCGCGCGCGGCGGTCAAGTCCCGCCGCATCATGGCGCTGAGCAGGCCGCGCCGGCGGTGGGTGGCACTGACCGTGACGGCGGTGACGGCGTCGGCCGGGACGGTCGCGCCGCCCGGGACCGTCAGCTCGACGTCGAAGCTGCGGAAGGTGGCGACGCAGCGGCCCTCGTCGAAGCCGCCGAGCACCCGCCCCGGCTGCCACTGCAGGCGGCGGAAGTCGGCGGCGCTCTCCACGTGCGAGCGCAGGAACCCGAGGGCGAGCGCGCGGTCCCACGCGGCGACCTCGTCCTCGGAAATCGCGCGGATCTCAATCCCGTTGACCGTCTCGACGGCCCCTTCGTCGGTCGTGTTGCCCATGGGGCCACGGTACGACCGGGCCCGGATGGACGGCATCTCATTTATTCGTGCCCGATCCGTACACGACCCGCCGTGCTCACCGCCGTGCTCACCGACGTGCTCACCGGGTGTGCTCCCCCGGCCGCACCGCCCAGTGCCGGCAGTGCAGCACGCGGTCCGCGAAGTCGACGTCGCGCTCGCCGAGCAGCCGGAACCCGAGCGCCCGGCAGATGCCGTTGGACGGCCCGTTGGTCACGGCCGGGAACGCGTGCACCTCGCCCCAGCGGCCGTCCCGCGCCGCCGCGTCCAGCAGCTCCCGGACGGCCGCCTTGGCGAGCCCGCGGCCCTGGAACTCGGGCAGCACCATCCAGCCGACCTCGGAGAGGGCGGCGCCGTCCTCCTCGTGCGACCAGAGCGCGATCCCGCCGGCCATGACCTCCCCGGCGCCGTCCGGCACGACGATCGCCTTGATCCACGACCGGTCCTCGGCGACCAACCGCACGTCCTTGCGCAGGCGCTCGGCCACCGCCTCCTCCGGCAGCGGCCCGCCCAGCTCGGCCATCATCACGGGGTCGCACCGCATCCGCACGTACGTCCCGGCATCGCCCTCTTCGACATCCCGCAGCCGCACCAACGCCTCCTCGCCGACGATCGGAACGCCACGCTAGCGGCGGCCACCGACAAGACCGCCGGAACCGGCCGGGCGGCGGCTCCGTCCTGGGCCTGCCGCTCCCTGAGCCCCTACGGGCGGGCGTAGAAGTCGGGGGTGCCCATGATCCAGAGGCTGGCCTGCTTGACCGGCATGCCGACGCGCGGGGCCTCGATCATCTGGTCGTCCCCGATGTAGAGCCCGACGTGGTGGATGTCGGCGGCCCGGCCGGTGTCGGTCCAGAAGACGAGGTCGCCGGGTCGCAGGTCGCGGTAGCGGACGGGGGTGCTCTGGGCGTACTGGTCGGCGGCGAAGTGGTTGAGCTCCCGGCCGCCCTCGCGCCAGGCCATCATCGTCAGCCCCGAGCAGTCGTAGCCGGCCGGGCCCTCGCCGCCCCAGATGTACGGCAGGCCGATCTTGGAGCGGGCGAAGGCGACGGCGGCCGCCGCGCCCTCGGCGGACCACGGCCGGGCGGGCGGTGCCGCCGGGGTCGCCTGGGCCGCAGCCGCAGCGGCCGCCGCCTCCGCCGCGGCCTGTTCGGCCGCCGCCTTCTCGGCCGCGGCCCGGGCGGCGGCCTCGGCCTCGCGGGCGGCGATCGCCTCCAGGGCCTCGTGCCGCTGCCGCTCCAGTTCGACGGTGGTGTGCCGGGCGGCGGCGAGGTCGGCGAGCAGCTGCTCGCGGCGGCGGCCGATCGCGAGGACCTCACCCTGCTGCGCCGCCAGCCGTTCCTCCGCCCGGCCGCGCGCGGCGCCGACCTCGGCGGCGGCGCGCCCGGCGGC
>NZ_JBHVPD010000158.1:0-14933 GCF_042887525.1 Kitasatospora sp. NPDC057936 | reverse complement strand
ACCGTCTCCCCGGCCCATTCCCCCATCGCCACAGAATGAGTCTGGCCCCACCGCTTGCGCGGCGGGGCCAGAACCCAAGATCTTCATCAGCCTTCGAGGGGTAGTGCCGTGCTGCGGGCGCCGCCCTCAAAGCCCTTGCCGGAGCGGGGAGTCGACGGGGCCGACTTCCCGCGCCACACCACCCTCACCCTATACATACAGGCTGCATGTATGTATCGTCGTCGGCGACGGCACGGCCACCAACGGCCGCCGCACACCAGGGGGTTGACGGCATGACGGGGATGGACAGGACGCAGGTCGTGGCAGGGCTCGACACCGAATTCGGGCTCTTCGCCGACCTGCTCGACGCTCTCAAGGACACCGACCGGGACGCGGCCACCCGCTGCGCCGGATGGCAGGTGCGCGACGTCGCCGCGCACGTCACCGCCAACGCCCTCGACTCCGCCGACGGCACCATCGGCACCCGCACCCCCGACGACCAGGCCCGCGCCCTGCGCGACACCCCGCCCCGCGAACTCGCCGCCCTCCTGCGCGAGGCCGCCGCCCGCCTCACCGCCTCCCTCGCCCGCCTCGACGACCGCGTCTGGCAGAGCGTCAACCCCCGCTTCGGGCGCACCGTCGCCAACGGCGTCCTGACCCTGTGGTACGACGCGTTCGTCCACGCCGACGACATCCGCACCGCCCTCGGCCACCCCCGCACCACCGACGGCCCCGGCCTCGCCGCCAGCGAGACCTGGCTGCGCGCCGAACTCCAACGCCTCGGCCGCCCCCACGCCGCCACCGCCATTGCGTCCGCCGCCGACCCGATGGCCTTCGTCCTCGCCGCCTCCGGCCGCCTGGACCCCGCCCTCCTCGGCCTCGACCACGACGTCAACGTCTACTCCGTACGATGAGGCCATGACGAAGAAGGCCGAACAGGGCGACGCCACCCGCAGACACCTCGTCGACGCGGCGATCGCCCTGTTCACCGCGGACGGCTACGCCGAGACCTCCACCACGCGCATCGTCGAGCGCGCCGGAGTCACCCGCGGCGCGCTCTACCACCACTTCCCCGACAAGCATCGCCTCTTCGAAGCCGCCTACGAGGCCGTCCAGCACGACGTCCACGACCGCTGCGCCCGCGCGGCGACCGAGGCCAAAGAAGCGGGCCACGGCGTGATCGGACGGATGCTGGCCGGCATGGACGCCTACCTGACGGCCTGCCTGGAAGCCCCCGTGCAGCGGATCCTGCTCATCGAGGGCCCCCTCGTCCTCGGCTGGGAACGCTCGGTGCGCTTCGGCGACCCCTACTGCGCCCGGCAGCTGCTGCGCGCCTCCCTGGACGGCGCCGCCCGCCGCGGCCTGCTCGCCCCCGGCCAGGCCGAACCCCTGGCCCACCTGCTGTACGGGGCGCTGCACCAGGCGGCCGTCGCCCTGGCCACCGCCGCCGACCCGGCGGCCGAGCGCGAGGCGATGAGCCGGGCGGTCGCCGACCTCGTCACCTCCCGCCTGCCCGCCGAGGCCGCCGCCGGGGCCGGGACCGGCTGAAAGGCCTGAAGCAGGGGAGGCCCCCCGGGGGGCGTGATCTCGAACCGGCCGGCCCGGGACAGGCCGTGGGGCCGCCTGGCAAGCCCGGGCGCCGGGGCCCCGAGCCGGGGGCGGCAGGACCGGAAAGGCGTCGTGCCGAGGCTGGCGCCGGGGGTCGGGCCCGGCCGCCCGGCGGACCGTGCCGAACGGGCTTCGGAACGCAGGGCGTTGCCGCTCGGCTTGACGTTCAACCTTCGCAGAGATCTGTCAGGAGGTCGCTGCCTGCCACGTCCATGAGGTGCGGCGGGGGCGACCGTCCAACTCGCCCCGGCCAGTGCACCAAAGGAGGACCTCGATGGGGTCTCCGGGCGGGGCGTCGGGAAAGAGGCGGCGGAGCACGCCCTCGCACAACGGTTGCGGTGGCAGCCACGGCACGCCCAGGCCCTGGGTGATGTCGTAGGTGTGAAGGAGAATCTCGGCAACACCCATCGACGCGAAGCCGGCCGGGTCACAGGCGCCCCAGTGCCAGGCCCGCACCTGCGGGTCAGCCGTGACCAGCGCACTGCTGAGCAGTCCCGCGCAGGCGGTGACCACTTGGAGCACCTCCCGGGGGGAGGCGTCCGGGGGGACCGTCAGATCAAAAGGCAGGTAGGCATCGGCGGGGCAGGCTGCCACCTGGCCGGCGTAGGCCAGCAGGTCGTGCGCCACGTGGACAGCCGTCTCCCGGCAGGTCCAGTCAAGCGAATCCGCTGAGACCGCCCAGTTGTCCGCTGTGTGCGGGCCGAGTACCCGCATCATCTCGGCCACGGCGCCATCCACATCCCGGTGATCCATACCTCGCCTCTCGGAGCTGGTGCTGTGACGCGAGCAGTTCTACCTGATCCGTCCAGGTCATCCTGGCTCAGGCTGGTCAAGCTGTGCGCCTGGGTTCGGTGCCCTTCCGGTGGTGGGCGGGCCGGGCGTGTGCCTCGCCGGTGGCGAGGACTTTGCCCACCTCGTAGCGGGCGGCGGGCCGCTGGTTCTTCGAGCCGGGCGGCCGGCCCGGGCCGGGGCGGGGCGGGTTGGTTTCGGTGCACGCGCCGGTGAGGGGGCCTTCGTGTGGAGGTTCCCGAACCCGCGCTGTCAGGCGCCTGCCGTCCCGGCCGAGGGTGCCGGTGAACGCGGTTCACGGTCGATCCTCTCCGCAATGGCCAGCAGATTTGGGTGCAACTGGCTTCTGGCGCTGAACAGTTCGATGCCGAGGAGCCGTCCCTGCGAGTCGTAGTCGAGAATCGCTGTGGTGTCCTCGCCGGCAACCACCTGCTGGACGGCTTCGCCCGGGTTGATCTTGTCGAGAAGGTAGATGTACGCCATATTTGCCGAGGCGTCGTATTCGACCCGCATTGCTTCCTTCCCTGTCGTTGCAGACCTGCGGTGTCAGGCCGTGGCCTTGCCGCGAGCCTGCTGACGTCGAAGATCGCCAGGACAGTGGCCGCAGAGCCTGGTCACCGGCTCGTCGTGTCTCACCCAGTGTTGTTCCTGATCATGTTTCGCCTCAAGAGTTTCCCCCCGGGGCGGTCTGCTGACGTTTGCCTGGCGGCGGAGCTGCCGTTGCGGCTTGCTCGGACCAGTGCGAGCCGGCGCTTCGGGAGGGTCGGTGGGTGTCGAGGGGCCGGGGCGGGAAGCGGGGGCTGTCCAGGCAGGCCAGGACGCGGGTGGCGGTGGCGTCGAGGAAGACGATGAACGGGCCGCTGCAGTCCGGGGTTTGGACGACGGCGATGCGCAGGGCCCCGTCCCCGGCCTGGCGCAGGATCGCGAGGGACTCGGCGAGGCCGAGCGAATGGAGGCCGCGTTCCAGGATCCTGCGCTCGCGCCGGCTGTAGACGCCGGCGAGCCGCCGGGCGGGGATCAGGTTGGTCCCGACATCGAACGCGCCGCCGGACAGCAGCGCCCGGCGGGCGGGGCCGCAGGCCGGGGTCTGGTCGGTGAGCAGCGCGGCGAGTTCCTGGCGGGTCATGCCGCCCACCCTGCCCTGCCACCACCCGGCCCGGCCAGCGGGTTTCGTCCCCGGCCATCCCGGCCACGGGGCAGGCGCCGCCTCCGGCCCGGACGCGTGCGCCCCGGGGCGGGCGGCGCGGCGCGCAGGCCCGCGCGGGGTGGGGAGCCGGGCGATCCAAAGCGCAAGGAGGTGCGGGGAGTTGGGCCCCCGGGACGCCCGGGCGCCGGCCGGGGTTCCGGGGGCCCGGGTCAGGCGGCCACGGGGGAGGGGGACTTGGTGCGGGCGGTCATGCCGGTGACGAGCTGGTCGCGGATGCGGGCGGGCATGGCGGGGGCGAAGCGGGCGAGGTAGTGGGTGAGGTGGGTCTCGTCGCCGGTGAGGAAGGGCAGGTCGAAGACGAGGAGTTTGCGCACGGCGAGCAGCGGGACGGGGGCGCGCAGCGGGCGGAAGGCGGGGTTCCACAGGCCGCCCTCCTCGCAGACGGGGTGGAACTGGCCGATCATCAGGCCCTGTTCGACGAAGTCGTCCTTGGCCTTGCGCTGGAGTTCGTCCAGGGCGGTGGAGTCGGCGGGATCGAGGTGGGGCAGCAGGAGCAGGATGGTGAGCAGTTCGCGTTCGGACTCCTCGGTCAGGCCGTCCAGGAGGGTGTCGTACCAGGTGCGCAGCCCGGCGACGAGGGCGGGCAGGTCGCCGTCGTCCTGGCCCTCGATGGTGGCGATGTGGAACAGGCCGCGGCGCAGGGAGGGCTGGGTGTAGGGGCAGACGGGGCCGGTGCGCCCGAGGTCGGGGTGGGAGGCGGTGAGGAAGGAGCGGCTCCAGGCCAGGACGCGGGCGACCTCGGGGCGCTCGGCGCCGGCGCCGGCGTCGATCTCGGCGGCGGAGTGGACCCGCAGGACGGCGCTCACCTGGGCCCCCGCCACATCGGGCGCAGCCGGGGCCCGCCGCCGGGCAGGGCGATGGCCTCGCCGAAGCGGGTGAAGCCGTGGGTGGCGCACAGGTGGGCGCCGCCCGGGGAACTGGTCTCGGCGTAGGCGGCCTGGCCGTCGGCGTCGATGCGCGCGGTGACGGCCGCGAGCAGGGCGGCGGCGGTGCGGGTGTGGCGGGTGACGGGGCGCACGCCGATGAACGCCAGGTAGTAGTGGGGGCGGTGGACGGGGTGGCGGCGCTGCTGGAGGCGGGTGATGGCGGCCAGGCGGTGGGCGGCCTCGGGGTGGGCGGCGGTGTCGACGGCCCGGTCCAGGGCGCGGGCGGCGCCGGTGTCGCGCCGGGCGGGGTTCTCCCACACGCCGGGTGGCAGGAACAGCAGCGCGCCGTCCAGGGCGTCGGTGGTCATGACGCCGTCGTGGGCCAGGCACTGGGCGAGGTGGACGCGGAAGAAGGCGGGCAGGACGCGGGCGCGGTGGGCGCCGTCGGGGAAGGCCCAGCGCATCAGGGCGTCGTCGTGGAAGGCGGCGGCCAGGGTACGGGCCAGGGGTTCCTCCTCGCCGTCGCGCGCGGGGCGGACCGCGGGCGGGGGCGGGGGCGGCGGGGTCAGGGGGGCGAGCGCGGCGGCGCCGGGTCGCAGGGTGGCGGTGGTCAACGGACACACTCTCCTCGGCGGGATCGGTAGACGATCGGCGGGATCGGTGGACAAAAGGGCTGCGCGGGGGGAAGCCGGTTCAGGCGCGGGCGAGTTCGCTGACGCGCGCGTGCAGGCGCGGCAGGTAGTGCTCGGCCTCGGGCTTGATCAGGACGCTGCGCAGGATCCGCGCCCCGTCGGCGTCCGCGAGCGCGCCGGGGTGGCGGCGGGTGAAGTCGGCGGCGTCCACGCGCAGCAGGCTCAGGTAGACGGGGTCGTCCTCGGCGCTCATCCCGGCGCGCAGGACGCGTTCGCCGGCGGCGTCGGTGCCCGCCAGCGACAGCGGGCCCGTGCCGGTGGGCAGGTAGGTGACGATGTCCAGGTCGGGCTGCTGGTAGAGCGTCAGGTCCGGGCTGTCCCGGATGAGGTCGGCCCAGGCGAGGGCGGCGCGCCGCCCGCCGGCCAGGACGGCGCCGAAGCCGCCGGGGGTCAGCGGCAGGAGCTGCAGGGTCAGCCACAGCGCGGCCGCCGAGGCGCCGGCGCGTGAGCACTCCAGGCTGATCTCGCCCAGGTGCAGTTCGGCGTCGGTGAAGTAGGTGTAGGGCGAGTCGTGGGCGAAGTGGCGGCCGATGGCGGGGTCGGCGAACAGCACCGCGCCGCAGCCGTAGGGCTGCAGGCCGTGCTTGTGGGGGTCGACGGTCACCGAGTCGCAGCCGCCGACCGCCCGCCAGGGCCGCGGGTCCAGGCCCAGGGCGGCGGCCTGGGCGGGGTCGGCGGCGAGCAGCGCGAAGAACCCGCCGTAGGCGGCGTCCACGTGCACCCGCGCCCCGTAACGGCGGGCCAGCGGCAGGATCTCGTGGACGGGGTCGACGGCGCCGAGCCCGGTGGTGCCGGCGGTGACCACCACCGTGCCCACGTCGCCGCCGCGCAGCAGCGCCTCCAGCGCGTCCGCGTCCATGCGGCCCAGGCCGTCGGCGGCCACCGCCACCCCGCGCACCCCCAGGACGTGGCACATGCGGCTGTGCGTGTAGTGGGCCTGCTCGCTGTAGGCCACCGCCCGCCCGGGGTGGCTCTGGCGCGCCACGTACAGCGCCTCCAGGTTGGCGATGGTGCCGCTGCTGGTGAGGTGGCCGACGTGGGCGGGCAGCGCGAACATGGCGGCCAGCGCCGCCACGCACTCGCGTTCCATGTCGCTGGTGGCCGGGCCGCCCTCGTAGGCGTGGTTGTTGGGGTTGAAGCGCATCGCCGCCAGGTAGCCGACGACGGCCGCCGGGTGCGGGGGCTTGACCATCTGCCCGGCGTAACGGGGATGGAAGAACGGGTAGTTGTGCTCCAGACGCTTGGCGAAGCGCTCGAACGCGGCGGCGAAGTCCGCGTCGTCCACGTGGTGCGAGGGGTGCGGCTCGAAGGGCCCGAACCGCTCGCCCCACCGCTCGACGACCTCGGCCGCCCTGCCCAGCCAGTACCGCAGGTCCACGCTCCCGCCCTCCCCTTCGAGTCCCCCGGATCCCCGCGGGCCGTCCACGCCGGCGCGCGGCTTCCAGCTGCCTGGAGCCGCTTCGAGGGATCCTCCAGTGCTTCCCGAGCCACGGTGACCCGCACGGCGCAACAGGCGCGCAACACGCCCAGCTCGCCGCACCCCGCACCCCGCACACCTGCGACCTGCCCCGAGACGGACGGAGCCCGGCCCCAGCGGGACTCCGCCGCCGCGCGAGCGGGCGCTGCTGCAATCGCCCCGGAAGATCCCGGACCCGAAGCCTCGCACCCCGTCCGCGAGTCCGGCCCGCAGCTCCAGACAAGCCCCACAGACCCGCCGCCCCGGAGGACCCACGATGGTGAGCAGACGCAGGATGATCGGCGCCGCCCTGGCGACCGGGGGAGGAGTCCTGCTGATGCGCACCACCCTGCGCCCGGCCGCCTCCCTCACCCCCGCGGGCCCGGACGCGGCCGACCGCCACGGCCCCGGCCACGTCCACGAGAGCGCCACCCCCACCGGGCAGCCGGACCCCGGACCCGACGCCGGCCCCCGGCTGGCCGGGAAGTTCTCCCTGGCCATGCCCCTGCCCCCGGTGCTCAGCCCCGTCTCCACCGACGGCGGCACCGACACCTACGCCGTCACCATGCTCCAGGTCCACACCCCGATCCTGCCCGGACGCCCCGCCCGGGTCCTCGCCTACAACGGCGCCTTCCCCGGCCCCGTCATCCGCGCCCGCTCCGGGCGCCCGGTGGTCGTGCGCCAGACCAACCTCCTGGACGAGCCGGCCTCCGTCCACCTGCACGGCGCCAGCGTGCCCGCCGACAGCGACGGCGACCCCATGACCCTCATCGCCGCCGGCCGCACCCGCACCTACACCTACCCCAACGACCAGAGCCACGCGAACCTGTGGTTCCACGACCACGCCCACCACGCCGAATCCGAACACGTCTACCGCGGCCTGGCCGGCTTCTACCTGCTCACCGACGCCACCGAAGCCGCCCTGCCCCTGCCCTCGGGCCGCTACGACCTGCCCATCGCCCTGCGCGACGCCCGCTTCGACGCGGACGGCAACCTCGTCTACCGCATGGACGACCCGTTCAACCGCACCACCATCCTCGCCAACGGCCGCCCCTGGCCCCGCGTGGAGGTCGCCGCCCGCAAGTACCGCCTGCGCCTGCTCAACTCCTCCAACCTGCGCTTCTTCTCCCTCAAACTGGAGGACGGCGGCCCGATCACCCAGATCGGCTCCGACGGCGGCCTGCTGGAACGCCCCCACGTCACCGACACCGTCGACCTCTCACCCGGCGAGCGCGCCGACGTCGTCATCGACTTCTCCCGCTACCGCGTGGGCACCGGCGTCACCCTCACCAACGCCATGCCCCCCGGCCCGCCCGAACACGTCGGCCAGGTCCTGCGCTTCGACGTCACCCGCGCCGCCCACGACCCCAGCTCGGTCCCCGCCCGCCTGCGCACCCTGCCCGCCCTGCCCGAACCCGACCGCGAACGCACCGTCGTCCTGCAGGTCGACGAGGACGGACGCGCCGAACCCCGCGGCATGATCGACGGAAAGACCTACGACCCCGACCGCGTGGACGCCGCCATCACCCACGGCACCAGCGAAGTGTGGACGGTCACCAACGCCAACAAGGACGTCCCCCACAACTTCCACCTCCACCTCGTCCAGTTCCGCGTCCTTCAGCGCAACGGGCAGCCCCCCGGCCCCGAGGAGTGCGGCCTCAAGGACACCGTGCGCCTGCTGCCCGGCGAAAGCGTGCGCCTGCAGGCCGTCTTCGACACCTACCGCGGCCGCTACCCCTACCACTGCCACCTGCTCGACCACTCCGCGATGGGCATGATGGCCCAGATGGAAATCTCCTGACCCACCCCCTTGGGGGCCGCCCGCGCGCCGGACGGCCCCCAGGGGCGGGCACCGGCGGCTCAGGACGCGCGGATGCCCCGGCCCGGCGCCGGGACCCCCGCCGGACCGGACCGCGCCCCGGCCGCCGCCCTCCACGGCCCGGGCCCGCGCGGCGGTGCCCAACCGCTGCTCATCCCGTCCGCCTCCGACCGACCGTCAAACAGCACGTGCCGTACCGCAGGCGGCCCCTCTCCGCGCCTACCGCCCCGCCCCCGTCTGCGGTGCGGTCTGTGATGCGCCCTGCGGTGCGGTCTGTGATGCGCCCTGCGGTGCGGTCTGCGGTGCGGTCTGTGATGCGCTCTGCGGTGCGGCCTCCAGTGCGCGCAGCCCGGCCGCCACGCGTTCCAGGACCTTCGCCCGGTGCGGGTGGTGCGCCGGGACGACGGCCAGCGCCGCCAGCGCCTCCTGGAGCAGCGCCCGCCGCCGCCCGGGCAGGTGCGCGACCTGCGCCGAGCGGCTCGACTCCTCCAGGACGTACGCCAGCCGCGTGGCGTACACCTGCGGGTTCACCGCGAACAGCAGCCGGTAGACGGCCAGTCCGGCGGGCGCGTGCAGCACCCGCCCGTCGTGGCTCAGCAGCCGCATCCGCGCCCTGAGCACCAGATCCCGGTCCGTGTTCATCTCCATCGAGCCCCTTCGTATCGCCCTGCCCCACCCCGCCCCCGGCCCGCGCGCAGCACGAGGCGCGCGCCGGCCCCCGAAGGCGGGAGCCGGCACGGAACCGGAGAGGTGGATGCGGACGAGTCTGCGGGTGGGCGCCAGGGGCGCACAAGGCGAAACCCGGGTGCTCTGCGTCCTACCGCAACCACCCGCCGACCTGGCAGGATTGGACTCGCCACACACCCGGGACGGGCCCTGCGGAAAACCGGTTGCCGCCCCGCCGCGCACCCGGCACAGTGATCCCCGACGACGCGATCAACCGCGTACCGCGAATGACGAAGGGGGACTTGGCGATGCACCGCACCTATCCGGGTTCCCCGCGTTATCGCGCGAGCCGTCCCGCCGCGCGCTGAAGCCGCCGCCGGCCCGCCGGCGCCGGGCCCGCACCGCTTCCGTTTCCGCGTCCGTTTCCGCGGTTCTTCCCGCGCTTCTCTTCTGTGGTTCCTCGGCTCTCCGCGCGTGCCGCGCACGGCAGTTGAGGACCCGTCTCCTTCCTCCGAGGGCGAGCTGGGCACTGGTGAGCCCAAGGGCCTGTAAAGCCCCCGCTTCGGCTGTGGCGGTTCGAATCCGCCCTCGCCCACCCCGCAGCCCCCGCCCCGGCCGGCCCTGTCCGGCGGGGCGGGGTTAGCCTGGGCGCATGTTCGTTCTGGAGCTCTCGTACACCGCCCCGCTGGAGCGCGTCGACGCCCTGCTGCCGCAGCACGTCGAGTGGCTGAACGGCCACTACGCCGACGGCACGTTCCTGGCCTCCGGGCGCAAGGTGCCGCGTGACGGCGGGGTGATCCTCGCGGTGGGCGAGGACCGGGCCGCGGTCGAGGCGCTGGCGGCCACCGACCCGTTCGCGCGCGAGGGCGTGTGCGCCTACCGCGTCACCGAGTTCCTGGCCACCGTCACCGCCCCCGCCCTGGACGCCTACCGCCAGCAGCTGCCCGCCTGAGCGCCGCCGCGCCGGCCGTCCGCCGCGCCGGCCGTCCGCCGGTTCCGCTCCCGGCGGAAGATCGTCCGGATTCGTCCGGTTCCGGCCGTCGTGGCCCCGGGGTGTTCCCCGGGGCGTGTAGTGTGCCCCGTCCCGGTCGCCGGTACGGGGCACCGTCGCGTTCTGGCTACGATCGGTCGCACGGGGCAAGGACGCGCAGGACTGTGGCGGGAGAGAGACGGATGGCACACGCACGGGCCGGCCGGCAGGCCGAGCCGGGTGATCTGGTGGACGTGGCGCGGCTGGTGACGGCCTACTACGCGCTGCACCCCGACCCGCAGGAGGCGGGTCAGCGGGTGGCGTTCGGGACGTCGGGGCACCGGGGCTCGTCCCTGGACGCGGCGTTCAACGAGGACCACATCGCGGCGACCACGCAGGCGATCTGCGAGTACCGGGCGCTGCAGGGGGTGGCGGGGCCGCTGTTCCTGGGCGCGGACACCCACGCGCTGTCGGAGCCGGCGAAGGCGACGGCCGTGGAGGTGCTGGCGGCCAACGGCGTGCAGGTGCTGCTGGACTCGGCCGACGGCTACACCCCGACGCCGGCGGTCTCGCACGCGATCCTGGCGCACAACCGGCGCAGCCCGCGCGCGCTGGCGGACGGCATCGTGGTGACGCCCTCGCACAACCCGCCGCGCGACGGCGGCTTCAAGTACAACCCGCCCAGCGGCGGCCCGGCCGGCTCGGAGGCGACCGGCTGGATCCAGGACCGCGCCAACGAGCTGATCCGCGAGGGCCTGCGCGGGGTGCGCAAGGTGCCCTACGCGCGGGCCCTGGCCGCGGCCACCACCGGCCGTTACGACTACCTGGGCGCCTACGTCGAGGACCTGCCGCGCGTGCTGGACCTGGACGCGGTGCGCGCCGCGGGCCTGCGCATCGGCGCGGACCCTCTGGGCGGGGCGTCGGTGGCCTACTGGGGGCGCATCGCCGAGGCCCACCGCCTGGACCTGACCGTCGTCAACCCCGAGGTCGACCCGACCTGGCGGTTCATGACGCTGGACTGGGACGGCAAGATCCGCATGGACTGCTCCTCCCCGTCGGCGATGGCCTCCCTGATCGGGCGCCGCTCCGAGTACCGGATCGCCACCGGCAACGACGCGGACGCCGACCGGCACGGCATCGTCACCCCCGACGGCGGCCTGATGAACCCCAACCACTACCTGGCGGTGGCGGTGGACTACCTCTACCGCCACCGCGGCGACTGGCCGCTGGACGCCGCGGTCGGCAAGACGCTGGTCTCCTCCTCGATGCTGGACCGCGTCGCCGCCGACCTGGGACGCGAGCTGGTCGAGGTCCCGGTCGGCTTCAAGTGGTTCGTCGACGGCCTGCTGGAGGGCTCGATCGCCTTCGGCGGCGAGGAGTCGGCCGGCGCCTCGTTCCTGCGCCGCGACGGCGGGGTGTGGACCACCGACAAGGACGGCATCCTGCTGGCGCTGCTGGCCTCCGAGATCACCGCCGTCACCGGCGCCACCCCCAGCGCCTACTACCGCGAGCTGACCGCGCGCCACGGCGCCCCCGCCTACGCCCGCGTGGACGCCCCGGCCGACCGCGAGCAGAAGGCCCGCCTGGCCCGCCTGGCCCCGGAGCAGGTCACCGCGGGCGAGCTGGCCGGCGAGAAGGTGACCGCGGTGCTGGCCAAGGCCCCGGGCAACGGCGCCGCCATCGGCGGCCTCAAGGTCTGCACGGACAACGCCTGGTTCGCCGCCCGCCCCTCGGGCACGGAGGACGTGTACAAGATCTACGCCGAGTCCTTCCACGGCCCCGAGCACCTGGCCCGGGTGCAGGAGGAGGCCCGCGCCCTGGTCGGCGAGGTCCTCGGCGCCTGACGCCCCGCCCGCCCGCCGTGCCCCGGACCGCGCCGCCGCGGTCCGGGGCACGCGCATGCCCGCACCTCCGCGCCGGGCCGTCCGCCGTCCGCGCGTGCCGTCCGCCGTCCGCGCGGGCCGTCCGCGCCGGGCCGGCGCCGGGCTCCCGGGGCGTGTCCTAGAGGGTGCCGAAGGGCCCCTGCTCGGCGAAGCGGGCCAGGCCCCGGGCGAAGACCTCCGCCTCGCCGGGCGGCCAGGAGGCGAGCGCCTCCTCGATGCCGCCGGCCAGGCGCCGGCGCATCACCTCCACCGCCTCCTCGCCGGCCGCGGTGAGCGCGAGCAGGGTGGCGCGCTGGTCGCGGGGGTCGGCCTCGCGGCGCAGCAGGGCGGCGTCCTCCAGGCGGGTGGCGCGGCGCGAGACGCCGGAGCGGTCGAGGCCGATCTCGGCGGCCAGGTCGGCGGCGCTGCGCGGCCCGAAGCGGGCCAGGCCGCTGAGGACGGGGTAGGTGACCTCGTCCACGGCCTCGCCCAGACCCGCGGTCAGGCGCCGGTAGAGGGCGGTGCGGGCGGGGCGGCGCAGCAGGGCGGCCAGGGCCTCGGCGACGGTGTCGCCGAGCGAGGGGACGTCCGAGGGAGCGTCCGAGGGGGCGTCCGAGGGGACGTCCGAGGGGACGGCCGGGGGAGTGTCCGGGGGGACGGGTGAGGGCGGGGCGGGGGACGGGGAGGCGTCGGGGCTGTGGTTCACCCCCCGATCGTAGCGTGCGTGGCGCACGCATTCCGTGTAGAGTCCCCTTCCAGAAAGCGTGCGCGACGCACGCATCTCGGTTTCCGGCCGTCCCGGACCGCGCCACCCCCATGCCCGAAGGAGCCGTTCTCATGACCGCCGCCGCCCACACCACCATCACCGCCGCCATCAACGACCTGCTCTTCACCCCCTCCCTGCCCCTGGAGGACGCCATCGAGCGGCACTTCACCCCCGACTACCGCCAGCGCACCGACGGCACCTGGGCCGACCGCGCCGGCTTCGCCGAGCACATCGGCCACCTGCGCGCCGTCGTCGCCTCCGGCTCCATCGATGTCCACGAGGAGTTCCACGCCGACGGCCGCACCGCCGACCGCCACACCGTCCACGTCGTCAAGACCGACGGCAGCGAGGTCAGCATGGAGGTCTACGTGTTCGGCGAGTTCGGCCCCTGCGGGCGCTTCGCCCGCATCGAGGAGACCACCCTGCTCCTCAAGGGCGCCGAGACCGACCGCGACCTCGGCTCCGCCCGCGCCTGACCCCTCACCGCCGCACCGGGGCGGGGACCTGATCGACCCCCGCCCCCGCCGGCGTCCCCGCGACCACCGCGGCACGCCCCGCCCGCGTGGTCGCCGCCGCCGCACCCGCCGCCACCAGCGCCAGCACCGCCGCCGCCAGCGGGAAGAACCGCCCGCCCAGCACCCCGATCGCCCAGCTGCCCGCCACCCCGCCCGCCGCCGTCCCCAGGTACAGCGCACTGGAGTTCAGCGAGATCAGCAACGGCGCACCACCCGGATCCAGCGACGCCATCCGGTGCGGCAGCGCCACCGACACCGCCCACCCCGCCAGCGGCGTCACCACCGCGTACACCAGTGCCCCCGCCATGCTGCGCCCCAGCCACGGCAGCGCGGCGAACGATCCGGCCGCGACCAGCGAACCGGTCAGCAGCACCCGGCGCACCCCCACCCGGTCCACCAGGCGCCCGCCCAGCCAGCTGCCCGCCACCGACGCCGCGCCGGTGACCGCCAGCACGGTGCTCAGCCGGCCCGCGTCGCCCCCGGTCGCCCCGGAGAGCGCGGTCGCCAGATAGATGTAGACGCTCTGGAAGGCGAGGAAGAACACCAGCGTGGTGGCCGCCGCCCCCAGCACCCGCGGGCGCCCCAGCGGTGCCAGGCGCGCCGCGAGGCCCGCGGGTGCGCCGGGCGCGGGCAGGGTGCGCAGCAGCAGCGCCAGCCCGGCCAGCGCCGCCAGGCCCAGCGCCGCGACCAGCCACATCGTCAGCCGCCAGTCGCCGCGCCCCACCCAGGTGCCCACCGGCACCCCGAGCGCGGTGGCCACCGTCATCCCGCCCAGCACGGTGGCCAGCGCCCGCCCGCGCCGCTCGGGCGCCACCAGCGCGGTGGCCACCGCGTTGGCGGCCGGCGTGTACAGCGCCGCCCCGGCCGCCGCCAGCACCCGGGTGGCCAGCAGCGCGCCGAAGGTGGGCGCCAGCGCGCTGAGCGCGTTGGCGGCGGTGAACACCGCGAGCGCGGCCAGCAGCAGCCGCCGGCGCGGCCAGCGGGCGGTCAGCGCCGCCAGCACCGGCGCCAGCAGCGCGTAGCCGAGCGCGAAGACGGTGACCAGCTGGCCGGCGGCCGGCACGGACACCCCCAGGTCGGCGGCGACCGGGCCGAGGATGCCGGCCACGACCATCGAGTCGGTGCCCACGGCGAAGGTGCCGAGGGCGAGCAGGAGCAGGCGCACGGGCATGGAAAGGAGCCCCCCGATTGTTTGACGAACGCGCAACAGTTTGACGCTCGTCAAACACTAGGGATTGGTGGATGATTGTCAAACCAACGGCCCGGTGCCCGGTGCCCGGTGCCCCGACCGCCCCGATGCCCGACCGCCCGCGACCGCCCACCGCCGTCCGTGACCCCTGCGAGGACCCGAGCGCCATGACCGAAGACGAGCGGCTGCCCCAGCCCGCCACCGCCGACCTCGACCTCGTCACGGTCCTGGCCGCCCTCGGCGACCCCGTGCGCATGCGCCTGCTCCTCAGCTACGCCGACGGCGCCGAGCACTCCTGCGACCCGCGCGGCCTGGGCCTGGACCACCTCCACAAGTCGACCGTCTCCCACCACATGCGCGTCCTGCGCGAGGCGGGCGTCACCACCACCCGCGTCGCCGGCCGCAACCGCTTCGTCAGCCTGCGCCGCACCGACCTCGACACCCGCTTCCCCGGCCTGCTCGACGCCCTCCTCACCGCCGCCCCCGCCCCGGCACCCTGACGGGCCCGGCCCCGAACGCGGCGCGGCGCCGGCCACCGTGGTGGTGGCC
>NZ_JBHVPD010000157.1:0-15348 GCF_042887525.1 Kitasatospora sp. NPDC057936 | reverse complement strand
GTCTCGGCCAGGCCCGCGGCCGGGCGCGCGGACGCGGCGTGCGCGGCGCCGGCGCCCGTCGTGGTGTCGGCCACCGGCTGGGCGGTGGGCACGCCGGTGGGCGCGTCCGTGGTGGGCGCCGGGGTCGGGGTGGCCGTGGCCGGGCCGGTCGGCGGGACCGGCTTCTCGCAGCTCACCGAGGCGACGGTGATCTTCCCGGTGACCTTGGCGACGTTCAGGTTCAGCGGGTTCACCGCCACCTGCACCTCCAGCGCGGAGGCGGCGGCCGTGGTCGAGGTGGTGGTGCGCTTGGAGAACTCCACCGAGACGCTGCCCACCAGCGGCACGTCCACCGTGGTCGGCGCGTACAGGCCGACGGTGACCGGCTTGCCGAGCACGGTGAGCTTCGCGGGCGCGACGACGTTCGCGGTCGGCTGCCCGTCGACCGGACACGTCACCTCGGCGCTCATCGCCTCCAGGCCGAGCAGCGCGGTGGCCGGCAGGCCGGGGGCGTGCACGTCGGCGTTGACCAGCCGGACGGAGGCGGCGGTGCCCTTGGCGTCGGAGCGCGTCACGGACTTCCCGACGTCGGCCTTGACGAGCGTGACCGGGCCCTGCTGGTCGACGCCGTCGACCTTGGCGGTCAGCACGGAGCCTTCGCGCTGCGCGGGCGTCTCCACCTTGTTCAGCGCTATGTCCACGGGCACGTCCACCGCCTTGTTCAGCAGGCTGACGTCCAGCGCGAGCTCGGCGGTGACGGCGCGCGCCGTGCCCGGGGATCCGGGCGCCGGTGCCGGTGCCGTCCCGGCCGCCCGGGCGGGCGGGACGGTGAGCAGCGCGCACGCCACCGTGGCAGCGGCAACAGAAACGATTCGTCGGGAAGACATGGCGGTACCCCCACAGCGGTGGAACGATGAGCCGCCAGTCTTCTCAAACGATCCGTCACACGAGTCACACGGAACGTCATTTCACTCGTTGGAGTGAGGTTGGCGTTCCGCCGTGACCCGGAACTGCTAGGGCAGGCGCCAGTCCACCGGCTGCGCCCCCTGGCGCGCCAGGAGGTCGTTGGCCCGGCTGAACGGCCGCGAGCCGAAGAAGCCGCCGTTCGCCGAGTACGGGCTCGGGTGCGCCGACTCGATCGCCGGGACCTCCCCGAGCAGCGGCCGCAGGTTCCGGGCGTCCCGGCCCCACAGGATCGCCACCAGCGGGCCGCCGCGTGCCACCAGCGCCTTTATCGCCTGCTCGGTGACCTCCTCCCAGCCCTTGCCGCGGTGCGCGGCGGGCTTGCGCGGCGCCGTCGTCAGCGCGCGGTTGAGCAGCAGGACGCCCTGCTGCGTCCACGGGGTGAGGTCGCCGTTGGACGGCTGCGGGAGGCCGAGGTCCGTCCCGTACTCCTGGAAGATGTTGATCAGGCTGGCCGGGATCGGCCGCACCTCGGGCCCGACCGAGAAGCTCAGCCCGACGGCGTGCCCGGGGGTCGGGTACGGGTCCTGCCCGACGATCAGCACCCGCACGTCGGCGAAGGGCTGCTGGAAGGCGCGCAGCACGTTCGGCCCGGAGGGCAGGTAGGTGCGGCCTGCGGCCAGTTCGGCGCGCAGGAAGTCGCCCATCGCGGCGACCTGCCCGGCAACGGGTGCCAGGGCGGTCGCCCAGCCGGGCTCGACGATCTCGTGAAGTGGACGCGGTGCCATGGTCGCCACCCTATCGGCCTACGCCGACAGCGCGTTCAGCGGATGATCTTGAGAACCGTCATCCCACCGGACGGCCGCGCAGCACCACCGTGCGGGGTGCGGCCAGCACCCGGACGTCGGCCCGCGGGTCCTCGTCGTAGACCACGAGGTCCGCCGGGGCGCCCTCCTCCAGGCCCGGACGCCCGAGCCACTCGCGCGCACCCCAACTCGCCGCCGACAGCGCCTCGTTCGGGCTCAGTCCGGCCTTGACGAGCTCGGCGACCTCCTCCGCCACCAGGCCGTGCGCGAGCGAGCCGCCCGCGTCCGTCCCGACGAAGACCGGGATCCCGGCGTCGTGCGCGGCGCCGACGGTGTCGTAGCGGCGCTCGTGCAGGCGGCGCATGTGCGCGGCCCAGGCCGGGAACTTGCCCTCGCCGCCGGCCGCCAGCGCGGGGAAGGTCGCGATGTTGACGAGCGTCGGGACGATCGCCACCCCGCGCTCGGCGAAGGCCGGGATCAGTTCCTCGGTCAGCCCGGTGGCGTGCTCGACGCAGTCGATGCCGGCCGCGAGGAGGTCCGGCAGCGACTCGGCCGCGAAGCAGTGCGCCGTCACCCGCGCGCCCTCCTCGTGCGCCGCCGCGATCGCCTCGGCCAGCGCGTCGCCGGGCCAGCAGGCGGTGAGGTCGCCGTGCTCGCGGTCGATCCAGTCGCCGACCAGCTTGACCCAGCCGTCGCCGCGCCGGGCCTCGGCCCGGACGTAGGCGGCGAGGTCGCCCGGCTCGATCTCGTGCGCGTAGTTGCGGATGTAGCGGCGGGTGCGGGCGATGTGCCGCCCGGCCCGGATGATCCGCGGCAGGTCCTCGCGCTCGTCGATCCAGCGGGTGTCGGCGGCCGAGCCGGCGTCGCGGATCAGCAGGGTGCCGGCGTCGCGGTCGGTGAGCGCCTGCTTCTCGCTGGTCTCGGCGTCCACCGCGCCGTGCGCGTCCAGGCCGACGTGGCAGTGCGCGTCGACCAGGCCGGGCAGCGCCCAGCCGGTGACGGTCCGGACGTCCCCGGCGCCGGGCGGGCGGGTGAAGCTCACCCGGCCGTCCACCACCCAGAGTTCGTCCCGGACGTCCTCCGGACCGACCAGCACCCGACCCCGGACGTGCAGCACCGCGCCATCGCTCATGGCCCGCACTCTACCGACGGGCGGGTTCCGTGCGAGCGGCGAGAATGCGGCAGACTCGTTCCCGTCCCAACCACCCGTGCGCGAAAGGCACCAGCTGTGAGTGTGTTCCTCGACGACCTCCCCCCGCTCAGCGCCGCCGGGTTCGCGGCGATCGAGGACCAGGTGGCCGCGCTGCTGCACACCTCCGCGGACGTGATCGTCACCCAGGGCGAGGCGCTGCTGCCCCTGGAGGCCGCGATCCGCGGCGCCGCGCACCCGGGCTCGACCGCGCTCAACATCGTCACCGGCCCGTACGGCCAGACCTTCGGGAACTGGCTGCGCTCGTGCGGCGCCGAGGTCGTCGACCTGGCGGTCCCCTTCCACAGCGCGGTGAGCGCGCGGCAGGTCGCCGACGCGCTGGCCGCGAACCCGGCGATCGACTTCGTCTCGCTGGTCCACGCCGAGGCCGCCACCGGCAACACCAACCCGGTCGCCGAGATCGCCGCCGTGGTGCGCGAGCACGGCGCGCTGCTGATGCTCGACGCGGTGGCCTCGGTGGCCGCCGAGCCGCTGCTCACCGACGCGTGGGGCGTCGACCTGTGCGTCATCGGCGGCCAGAAGGCGATGGGCGGCCCGGCCGGCGTCTCCGCGGTGTCCGTCTCCGGGCGCGCCTGGGAGCGGATCGCCGCCAACCCGGCCGCCCCGCGCCGCTCGTACCTGTCCCTGCTGGACTGGAAGGAGCGCTGGACGGACGCCGGGCGGGCCGTACTGCCGCACGCCCCGGCCCAGTTGGAGATGCTGGCGCTCGGCGCCTGCCTCGACCGCATCGCCGCCGACGGCCTGCCGGCGGTCATCGCCCGCCACCGCGCCGCCTCGGCCGCGACCCGGGCCGGCGTCCGCGCGCTGGGCACGCTCACCCCGTACGTCACGGAGGACGCGCACGCCGCGCCGGTCGCGACCACCCTGCGCACCGCCCCGGGCGTGCACGCCGGCGAGCTCGCCGCGGCCCTCGACCCGTCGCTCCCCGTCCAGCCGGGCGGCGGCGCGCTGGCGGCGGAGATGCTCCGGGTCAACCACTACGGCCGGGCGGCCTCGCCGGACACCGTCCGCGCGTGCCTCACCGCCCTGGCCGCCGCGACCGGCGCGGACGCCGAGCCGGCCCTGGCGGCCGCCGACGCCGCCTGGGCCGCGACCGTCGAAGGCTGAGCGCACAAGCGGAGAGCGGCCCCCGGGACTCCTCGGGGGCCGCTCTCCGTTCCGGCGGTCAGTGCCCGCCCGCGTCCACCACCTCGACGCCCCGGATGTTCCGCTCGATCTCCTCCCGCGGCAGCGCGACCGCGAGGGCCCAGTAGTAGACCACCAGGGAGAAGACCACCACGACCCCGATGTCCCACCAGAGCGGCAGGTTCCCCTGGGCGCCCACGCCGAAGGTCCCCTGCCACGAGACGATCCCCATCCCGACCAGGTAGACCGGCAGCCACTGCCCGGCCTTGAAGTCCATCCGCGGCGCGTTCGGCATGCCCTTCGAGGCGGCGTACGCGGAGTACCCGCCGAGCAGCGCGTACCCGATCAGGATCGCCAGGCCCAGCCGCCACAGGGTGTCCCAGCCGGACCAGTAGATGACCAGGCTCGCCACCGCGAAGGCCAGCGGCGAGATCACCGAGCCGGCCGGCAGGTGGTACGAGCGCTCCAGCCCCGGCAGCCGCTTGCGCAGCACGCCGAAGGCCAGCGGCGCCCCCGCGTACATCAGCACGACGGCGGAGGTGATGAACCCGACCAGCCGCTGCCAGCTCGGGAAGGGCAGGAAGCACAGCACGCCGGCCACCCAGGCGATGACCAGGCCGAGCCAGGGCACCGAGCGCTTGTCGGTGTACTGGAGGGCCTGCGGCGCGTAGCCGTTGCGGCTGAGGCCGTAGGTGACCCGCGAGCTGGAGGTGATGTAGACCAGCCCGGTGCCGGCCGGCGAGATCACCGCGTCGATGAACAGGATGGTGGCGAGCCAGCCGAGTCCGATCAGCGTGGCGAGGCCCGCGAACGGCCCGCTGATGCCGGGGTAGTCGAGCTTGCCCCAGCCCCCGGCGAAGGTCTCCGGCGGCAGGGCGCCGATGAACACCACCTGGAGCATGACGTAGACGATCGTGCCGACCACGACCGAGCCGAGCACGGCCCTCGGGATGTCCCGGCGGGGGTTGCGGCTCTCGCCCGCCCACTGGATGGCCTGCTCGAAGCCGAGCAGCGCGAAGATCACCCCGCTGGTGCTGATGGCCGCGAGCACGCCCTTGGCGCCGTCCGGCGCGAAGCCGTGGACGTTGAAGTTGGAACCGTGGAACTCGGTGATCCCGAGGGCGAAGATGGCCAGGATCGGGACCGCGACCTTCCACACGGTGGCCACGCTGTTGGTGTGAGCGAGCAGCCGGACCCCGAGGAAGTTGACGGCGACGAAGACCCCGAGCAGCACGGCCGCGACGACGAACCCGCTGCCCGTCAGCGTGAGGTCCTTGTTCAGGAAGCCGTCCGCCCAGGTCCAGTGCCGGGCGTAGTTGATCATCGCCTGGACCTCGATGGGCGCGATCGTCGCGGCCTGCAGCCACGTGAACCACCCGAACGACATCCCCGCGAACCCGCCGAACGCGTAGTGCGGGTAGCGCGCCGTCCCGCCCGCCACCGGGAAGAGCCCGCCCAGCTCGGCGTGGATCAGCGCCAGGAGGATGATCGCCACCGCGCCGATCCCCCAGGACAGCAGGGCGGCCGGCCCGGCCGCCACCGCCGCCTTCTGCGCCCCGAACAGCCAGCCGGACCCGATGATCGCGCCGACCGAGGCCCAGAGCAGCCCGACCATCCCGACTTCTCGCTTGAGCCCGGTATGCCCTGACCCAGCCGGAGCCGTCGTCCTGGAATGAGCCATACCCGGCCACCTCTCGCCTATCGGGACAAATCCACCCCGACAGTGCCGCAGCCCCGCCCCTTCTCCCCCGCCAAAACGCGCCCGGGACCGCCCCCTCACCCGAACGGCCGGAGCGCGGATCCCTCAGCCGGGCGGCGGAACCGGCCGACGGTGTCGGCCGGCGCCTTTCCGAAGCAGCGCCACGGGCGTGTCGTCCTGCGCCTCGATCAGCTCACCGTTCCGCCGCATGATCAGCGGATACGCCTCCGAGAAGTCGGCCGCGACGGCCACCGGCCGCCAGGCACGCCCGTCCCACTCGACCACGAGCCGCTGGAGGTCTTGGAACGGATGAAGCTCCTGGCGATCCTCGGGGATGAGCACCAGAGCATCCCGGGTCCCTGGAGGCCGGTCCCGATCAGCTCGGTCGGCATACCACTCGGAGAGCGGTCGCGCGCTTTCGCTCGCGTTGACCTGGCACGACCGGTCCGACAAGGACACCGAGGCTCCCCGATGGACGGCGTTCGCCGGCCACGTCGAGGTCGACTACGCCACTGCCGCGTGGCACGTGGAGAACGGTCGCCCCTTCCATGCGATCCCGTTTCTGAGATCCGCCGTGAGCCAGCTCGGGCCAACGTACAGCCGGAATGCGGCGCTGTACCGGGCACGCCTGGCCGAAGTGCTCATGAAGGCCGGCGCTGTGGAAGAGGCCTGCGCGGAGGCGTGCGCGAGCGCCGATGCGGCTCAGGGCATGACCTCTGCCCGGCTGCTTGAGAGGCTACGAACCGTGGCGGCCTCTGCCGAGCTCATCGATTCGGCATTGACCCGGGATTTCGTAGAACACATGCGGGAGTTCGGGGTGACAGCGAATAAGGGGGAGGCAGCGTGACGGTGATGGTCAGGGTTCTGGACGGAGCACAGACGGCGTTCCTGGAAGAGCAGTTGAAAGCCGTGTTCGCCGAGGCCTTCGCGGAACCGCCGTACGGGGCGAGCCCGCCTGACGTGGAGCGCGCGTTCCGGCGATTCCGGTCGCAGGTGCGCAGGCGGGGTTTCCGGGCAGCGGTGGCGTTCGATGGCGAGACGGTGGTGGGCATGGCGTACGGCTACCCGCTGGCCGCCGGCACGGGCTGGTGGGACACGCTCATCGAGCCAGTAGCCGAGGATCTCCGCCTCGAGAACGGGAAGCGGACGTTCGGACTGTTCGAGCTGGCCGTACGCCCCGCCTGGCGCAGGCGGGGCGTGGCCGCCGAGATGCACCGTGCCCTGCTGAACGGACTGAAGAACCAGCGCGTGATGCTGAACAGCCGCCCGGAGGCGACAGCAGCACAGGCCGCGTACCGCGCGTGGGGCTACCGACCAGTGGGCACGGCGGTGCCGTGGGAGGGCGCGGCGGAGCACGACGTCCTGCTGCTGGACTTGTGACGCCGGCGCCGATCGGCTGCCGGCCGTCGGCGAGCACGCGCCCGGTGTGGCCGCACTTCATGACCATCCGGGCAGGCCGGTCCCCTGTACGCAACCGGATTCGGCCGGGATCTCCCGGGACAGTTCCCGGGACGTTCACCCGCAGGGCACCGGGAACTCACCGGGGGGCGGCAGGCTCCCGGGCGACGGGGTGAAGTTGGCTATACAACTCCACCCCGACCGGGATGCCGTCGAGGAGGAGACCCGCCATGCCCGAGCTGCCGACGTACTGGCTGCGCGACAACTGCCCGTGTGCCGAGTGCCGCGACCCCCGCAACGGGCAGAAGCTGTTCCAGATCGCCGACCTGCCCGAGGACCTCGCGATCGCGGCGCAGTGCGAGATGAACGGGAACCTCGAAGTCCTCTGGTCGGACGGGCACCGCTCGCGCTACCCGCTCACCTGGCTGGCCGAGGCCGGCGAAGGGGACGGACGCACCGAGGCCGACAAGCGGCTCTGGGTCGCGGCGGACTTCCGGCGCGGGCTGCCGGAGGCCGGGTGGGAGGCGTACCTGGCCGATCCCGCCGAGCAGGCCGCGGTGCTGGCGGCCGTCCGGCGCAGCGGGTTCGCGGTGCTGCGCGGCGTGCCGACCACGGAGGGAAAGGTGTGTGAGGTCGCCGAGAGCTTCGGGTTCGTCCGGGTCACCAACTACGGCGAGCTGTTCGACGTCCGCGTCGAGCCGGACCCGAACAACCTCGCCTTCACCAGCGCCGCCATCACGCCGCACACCGACAACCCGTACCGGGACCCGGTGCCCACCCTCCAGCTCCTGCACTGCCTGGAGAACTCCGCCACCGGCGGCGACTCCGGGCTCGTCGACGGCTTCAAGGCCGCCGCCGTCCTCCGGGACGAAGCCCCGGCGGACTTCGCCGTCCTCACCCGCACCCCCGTCCCGTTCGTCTTCCGCGACCGCGGCACCGAACTGCGCGCCGACCGTCCGCTGATCGACGTGGACGCCCTCGGCCGGATCCGCGAGGTCCGGTTCAACAACCGGTCGATCGGCACCCTTCGCAGTGGTGACAGGAACGCCTTCTACGCCGCCTACCGCCGCTTCGCCGACATCACGCTCCGCCCGGAGCTCCAGCTGACCTTCCGCCTCGGCCCCGGCGATTGCCTGATCTTCGACAACACCCGCCTCCTGCACGCCCGGACGGCCTTCCAGCAGGACGGCCACCGCCACCTCCAGGGCTGCTACGCCGACCTCGACTCGCTCGCCTCCACCCTCGCCGTGCTGCACCGCCGCACCGCCGCCCTGGACGCGGTCGCCGAGCTGTTCGCGGGCGAGGGCGCCGGGGAGTACCTGGGCGAGGCGGTCACGATGGCCGAGCACATGCTCCAGGCCGCGGCTGCCGCCGAGGCGGCCCAAGCACCGGCGCACCTGATCGCCGCCGCACTGCTGCACGACGTCGGACACTTCCAGGGCACGCTGCACGGCCGGGACCTGATGCAGGGGCAGGACAACCGGCACAGCGACAGCGGCGCCGACTGGCTGGCGCAGTGGTTCGGCCCGGAGGTCACCGGGCCCGTCCGGCTGCACGTCGCGGCGAAGCGCTACCTGTGCGCGGTCGAGCCGGACTACCGCGCGCGGCTGTCCGAGGCGTCCGAGTACACGCTCAAGGTCCAGGGCGGCCCGATGGACGACGCCCAGGCCGCCGCCTTCGCCGCGCTCCCGGGCGCCGCCGACGCGGTGGCCGTCCGCCGCTGGGACGACGAGGCGAAGGCCGCCGGTGCGCCCACGCCGGACTTCGAGCACTACCGCCCGTTGCTCGCCTCGCTCATGAAGTAGCAGGGAGCGAGGGAGGGGAGGCCCGAAAGGTCCTCCCCTCCCGGCTCAGTCCAGTTCGCGCGCGTGCCGCGAAAGCGCGGACGTCGCCAGGGAGTTGTGCACGCTGAACGCCACCGTCCCGGGCAGGTAGCGGTCCTGGGACCACTCCACCGGCGTGCCGGTCGGGTCGGTCGTGCGCCGCCGCTCGCGCAGCAGCGGGCCGCCGCGGCGGCAGCCGAGCAGGCGGGCGTCCTCCGCGTTGGCCGCGACGATGTCGATGGTGTGGTCGGCGTCGCAGAACAGGATGCCGTGCTCGCGCAGCACCTCGGTGTGCGAGACGACGTCCGGCGGCAGCTCGGCCACGATCTCGCCGACGCGCGGCGGGTAGACGGTGCGCTCGACCATCACCGGCGTGCCGGACAGTGTCCGCAGCCGGACCGTCACGTACACGTCGGCGCCCGGCTCCAGCCGCAGTTGCTCGCGCTCGGCGGCGTCGGCCGGGCGGCGCACCAGCGAGTCGAGGATGCCGCCGGGCTCCTCCCCCATCGAGTACGCCCAGTGCGTGAAGCTGAGGAGCTCGGAGAAGCTCTGCACCCGCGCGCCGCCGAGCACCACGCGCCGGGTGCCGCGCCGGGAGGTGACCAGTCCGTCCGAGCGCAGCACGGCCAGCGCCTGGCGGACCGTCCCGCGGGAGACCCCGTACTGCTCGGCCAGCGCGCCCTCGGCCGGCAGCCGGCCCGCCTCGCCGAACGCGCCGGAGGTGATCGCCTCGCGCAGGTCGGCGGCCACCTTGCGGTAGAGGGCTCCCGTGCGCTCCGCCGGCCGCCCCGGCTCCAGCCCGGGATCCGTTGCCACGTCAGTCAATGTCCCTCCTGGGGCGGTGTCCTGCGCAGCCGTACCGGCGCGGACAGCCCGACCTTATCCCGCTGCGCCTTCGAAGCATCGCACCGGACGGATCACTCCCGACCGGCCGGATTCCACCGTTCCCGCAGCCGACCCCGGTTCTGGGCCGTCCGTTCACCTTCCCGTCACCGGACTCCGGGTTACTTACCCCCGTCAGCGAAGTTGGCTAGTCAACTCGGACGGACTCGCCCGGCTATCGGACGAACCCGAGCACCGGCCGCCACTCGCACGATCCCCCGATCAGACACCTCTGCTCCGCACTCACCCCTCGCAGTACACCCCGATCAGGAGACTGACCAGTGTCCGTGCACCGCGCCCGCTCCGCCGCCTTCGCGGCCGTCCTGACCGCCGCCGCGCTCTCCCTCACCGCCTGCGGCTCCGCCGGCTCGTCCTCCGCGAAGTCCAACAGCGCCTCGGGCGGCAAGGACGCGAAGACCGCCACCTCCGTCGCCGACTTCGGTGGCATGGACGCGCTGGTCGCCGCCGCCAAGAAGGAGGGCAAGCTCCACGTCATCACGCTGCCGCGCGACTGGGCGAACTACGGCAAGCTGATGGACGACTTCAAGGCGAAGTACGGCATCGAGATCGAGGACGAGAACCCGGACGGCTCCAGCCAGGACGAGATCAACGCGATCACCTCCCGCAAGGGCCAGGACCGCGCCCCCGACGTCGTCGACCTGGGATCGGCCTTCGCGATCAGCGCCGGCAAGCAGGGCCTGCTGGCCCCCTACAAGGTCGCCGACTTCGACAAGATCCCGGCCACCATGAAGGACGCCAACGGCCTGAGCTACAACGACTACGGCGGCTACATGTCGATCGGCTGCGACGCCAAGAAGGTGGCCGTCTGCCCGAAGACCTTCGCCGACCTGCTCAAGCCCGACTACAAGGGCATGGTCGCCCTGAACGGCAACCCGACCAAGGCCGGTGCCGCCTTCGGCGCCGTCTACGCCGCGGCCCTCGCCAACGCCGGCTCGCTGGACAACATCCAGCCCGGCATCGACTTCTTCGGCAAGGTCAAGCAGGCCGGCAACTTCAACCCGGTCGAGGTCACCCCGGCGACCATCGAGAAGGGCGAGACCCCGATCAGCATCGACTGGTCGTACCTGAACGCCGGCTACTCGGTGAAGTTCAAGGACAAGGGCATCGACTGGCAGGTCGCCATCCCGTCGGACGGCTCCTACGCGCAGTACTACAACCAGGCCGTCAACAAGGACGCGCCGCACCCGGCCGCCGCCCGCCTGTGGGAGGAGTACCTCTACAGCGCCGCCGGCCAGAACGGCTTCATGGGCGGCTTCGCCACCCCGGCCCTCTTCGACGCCATGAAGGCCGCCGGCACCCTGGACGCCGACGCCGCCTCGAAGCTGCCGCCGGTCGAGAAGCCCTTCACCACCTTCCCCACCCCGGACCAGACCGACGCGGCCAAGAAGGTCGTGACCGAGAACTGGGCCAAGGCGATCGCGGGCTGACCTGAGATGACCACGGCTCCCACCCCGGTGCCGGCCTCCGCCTCCGCCGCGCGTAGCGGCGGGGGCGGCGCCCCCGGCTCCGTCACCCCCGAATCCCCGGCCACCACCGCGGCCGCCAAGGCCCCCCGCCCCGGCAAGCGCGGCGGGCCCCGCGGCCGGGCCTGGCTGGCCGCCCTCCCCCTGCTGCTGTTCTTCGCGATCGGCTTCGGGCTGCCCGCCATCGCGATCGCCATCGGCGCGTTCACGACCTCCACCGACGCCCCCGACGGCGGCGGCACGTTCACCACCGACAACCTCACCGGCTCGCTGCAGGGCGCGTACTTCACCGCCCTGTGGGGCAGCGTGAAGCTCTCCCTGCTGACCGCGCTGATCGCCGCCGTCGTCGGCCTGCCGCTGGCCCAGGCGGTCGCCACCTCCCGGCTGCGGATGTTCCGCGAGGCCGTCATGTCCGCCTCCGGCGTGCTCGCCAACTTCGGCGGTGTCCCGCTCGCGTTCATGTTCGTCGCCACCCTCGGCAACTCCGGCGAGGTCACCAAGCAGTTCGGCCTCACCAAGCACGGCTGGAACCTCTACACCTTCTCCGGCCTCTCGGTGGTCTACCTGTACTTCCTGGTGCCGCTGATGGTCATCACCATCACCCCGGCCCTGGAGGGCCTGCGCACCCAGTGGCGCGAGGCGGCGGCCAACAACGGCGCCACCGGCGTGCAGTACTGGCGCCACGTGGCCCTGCCGGTGCTCGCGCCCTCGCTGCTCGGCGGCTTCGTGCTGCTCTTCGGCGCCTCCTTCGCCGCGTACGCCACCGCCGAGGCCATGGTGGGCAGTTCGGTGCCGCTGATCTCGATGCAGATCGGCGACGCGCTGTCCGGCAACGTCCTGGTCGGCCAGGGCAACCTCGCCCTCGCCCTCGGCCTCGACATGATCGTGGTCGCCTGCCTGGTGATGGCCGTGTACCTGCCCCTTCAGCGCCGGAGTGCCAAGTGGCTCGCCTGATCAACCGCATCCGTTTCGGCCGCGGCCTCGTCCTGCTGATCTGCGGGATCTACTTCGCCGTCCCGATGGCCGCGTCGCTGTGGTTCAGCATCGACGACAACAAGGGCGGCACCACCTTCCGCGCCTACACGGAGCTGGTGAACGCCCCCGGCTTCACCGACAGCCTCGTGCTGAGCCTCGAACTCGCCGGCGTCTCCGTGGCGGTGCTGCTGCTCCTGCTGGTGCCCGCGATGCTCGCCGCCCGGCTCGGCGCGCCGAAGCTGCGCCCGGTGATCGAGATCATGTGCTCGATGCCGCTGGTCGTCCCCGTGGTCGCGCTGACCACCGGCATCATCGGCGTGCTGCGCTGGGGCCCGGACTACCTGCAGGACACGCCGTTCTTCCAGACCATCGTGGCCATCCAGGACCCGAACTTCCCCGTCGTCCTGATCATCGCGTACGTGCTGATGGCGCTCCCGTTCGCCTACCGGGCGCTGGACGCCGGGATGCGCGGCGTCGACGTCGTCACCCTCGTCGAGGCCGCCCGCAACTGCGGCGCCGGCTGGCTGCGCGCGGTGTTCACCGTCGTCCTGCCGAACCTGCGCAGCGGGCTGCTGAACGCGGCCGTGCTCACCGTCGCCCTGGTGCTCGGCGAGTTCACCACCGCCTCGATCCTCGGCTTCGCCCCCTTCTCGGTGTGGATCAACTCCAACGGCAAGAGCGACGGCCAGATGTCCGTCGCCGTGTCGATGCTCAGCCTGCTGATCGTCTGGCTCGTCCTGCTGCTGATGTCCGCCGTCGGCCGCGGCCGCAAGTCCGCGCGGTCCTGATCCGCCCCTTCCGCTTCCCAGGAGTACCTCCCCCATGACCACGGCTACCGCCACCGCCACCGGCACGGCCCCGGCCACCGGCGGCGCGACCGTCGAATTCCGCTCCCTGCGGCGCTCGTTCGGCGCCACCACCGCCCTCGACGGCCTGGACCTGACCGTCAACCCGGGCGAACTGCTCGCCCTGCTCGGCCCGTCCGGCTGCGGCAAGACCACCGCGCTGCGCATCCTGGCCGGCTTCGAGCAGCACGACTCCGGCGAGGTCCTCGTCGACGGCCGGGACATCACCGCGATCCCGGCGCACAAGCGCGACGCGGGCATGGTGTTCCAGTCCTACAGCCTCTTCCCGCACCTGACCGCGCTCGACAACGTCGCCTTCGGGCTGCGGATGCGCGGCGCCGGCAAGGCCGAGCGCCGGCGGCGCGCCCAGGAACTGCTGGAGCTCGTCGGCCTGCCGCAGCGTGCCGGGCACTACCCGCACCAGATGTCCGGCGGCCAGCAGCAGCGCATCGCGCTCGCCCGCGCGCTCGCCCTGCAGCCGCGCGTCCTGCTGCTCGACGAGCCGCTGTCCGCGCTGGACGCCAAGGTCCGCCTCCAGCTGCGCGAGGAGATCCGCCGCCTCCAGCAGGAGCTCGGGATCACCACCCTGTTCGTCACCCACGACCAGGAGGAGGCGCTGTCGATGGCCGACCGCGTCGCCGTCCTGCGCGCGGGCCGCCTGGAGCAGTGCGCCAGCCCGAACGAGCTGTACTCGCGCCCGGCCACCGCGTTCGTCGCCGAGTTCGTCGGCACCATGAGCCGGATCCCGTGCACCCGCACCGACGGGGGCGTCGAGGTGCTCGGCCGCCGGCACGCCGTGGACGGCGCCCTGCCGGTCGACGGCGAGCTCCAGGTGCTGGTCCGCCCGGAGAACGTCACGCTGACCCCGTCCGCGAACGGCCCGGCCCTCGTCGTCACCGCGTCCTTCCTGGGCGCCGTCACCCGGCTCACCGTCCGCCTGGACGACGGCACCGAGGTCAAGGCCGACCTGCCGACCGAGGCCGCCGCCGCCCTCCCGGCCGGTTCGCGCGCCGCGCTCACCCTCCCCGAGCGACCCGTACTGGTGGACCGCCGCTCGGCCTGAGAGCCTGTGACGTCCCCTTTTCGCTCCTGACGATCCACCGAAGGTACCGCCATGCCTGAATCCGCACTGCCCGAATCCGCGCTGCCCGGGTCCGCACTGCCCGAATCCGCCCTGCCCGCCGCCGTCCTGTTCGACATGGACGGCACCCTGGTCGACACCGAGCACCTCTGGTGGGAGGCCGCCGCCGAGCTCGCCGAGGAGCTGCACCGCCCGCTCACCGACCAGGACGCCCCGGAGGTGCTCGGCCGCGCCGTCGAGCACACCGCCGCCCACCTGCACCGGGTCAGCGGCACCGAGCTGAGCGAGGCCGAGGTCGCCGAGCGGCTCGGCGAGTCCTTCGCCGACAAGGTCGCCGCCGAGACGGTCCCGCGCCCCGGCGCGCTCGCCCTGCTCGCCTCGCTGCGCGAGGCCCGGGTGCCCACCGCGCTGGTCTCCGCCTCGCCGCGCCGGGTGGTCGACCTCGTCCTGTCCACCATCGGCCGGGACTGGTTCACCGTCACCCTCGCCGCCGAGGACACCGAGCGGACCAAGCCCGCGCCCGACCCGTACCTGGCCGCCGCCGAGCGCCTCGGCCTGGACCCGGCCGCCTGCGTCGCCGTCGAGGACACCCCGACCGGCGTCACCTCCGCCAGCGCGGCCGGCTGCGCCGTGCTCGCCGTCCCGTCCACGGCCACGCCGATGCCGGACGGCGCCCGGATCACGCTGCTCGACAGCCTGGCGAACGCGGATCTAGCCCTGCTCGGGAAGCTCGGCGCCCACCAGGCCGTTTGAGTCCGGCATGCCCTACCTCCTCCTCGCCCTCGCGATCCTCAGCGAAGTCTGCGCGACCAGCTGCCTCAAGCTCACCGAGGGCTTCTCGAAGTTCTGGCCCAGCGTCGGCGTGGGCGTCGGCTACGTGCTCTCCTTCGCGCTGCTCGGCCGCGCGCTCAAGCACATCCCGGTCTCGGTCGCGTACGCGGTCTGGTCGGGCGCCGGGACGGCGGCGGTCGCCGGGATCGGCGTCGTCGCCTTCGGCGAGTCGCTCGGCAGGCTCCAGATCGCGGGGATCGCCCTGATCATCGTCGGGGTGGTCGTGCTCAACCTCAAGGGCGGCCACTGAGCCCTCCCGGTCCGGCGGCGTCCTCCCGGTCCGGCGGCGCGGCACGGAGAACCGTGC
>NZ_JBHVPD010000156.1:0-15461 GCF_042887525.1 Kitasatospora sp. NPDC057936 | reverse complement strand
GCCCGCGGTTAAATCTATCTCCGTCTTCTTTTTGTTCATCAACCTCCCTCTTCTATCGTTTTTATCTGGTCCCTTCACCACGGGGGGGGCGCCCCCCCCCGGCCGGTCCGGACCACGGTACGGGCGCCCGCCGCCCGTACGGGACCGGCCACGCGGCCGGTCCCGAAGGTCACACGCACACCATTGTCACCCGAAAGTGGATCAGCCCTGACCCGCGTCCAGGATGTCGACCACGAAGACCAGCGGCGCGTTGGCCGGGATCTCGCCCTGGCCCTTGTCGCCGTAGGCCAGCGCCGCCGGGATCACCAGCTCGACCCGGCTGCCGACGGTCTGGCCCGCCAGGCCCTGGTCCCAGCCCTGGATGACCTGGCCGCCGCCGACGGCGAAGCTGAACGCCTGGCCCTTGCCGAGCGAGGAGTCGAAGACCTTGCCGTCCTTGAACAGCGCGCCGGTGTACTGGACGACGACCTTCTCGCCCTTCTCCACCACCGGGCCGGTGCCCTTGATCAGGACGTGCGTCTTCAGCTCGGTCGGGTCGGCCGCGCCGGCCACCGGGGTGATCTCGGCCGGCTTCTTGCCGTTGTCCTTGACCTGCGGGAAGCCCGCCGGCGGCGGGGTGACCGTGCCGCTGACCGTCGCGTCGGGCGCGGTGCTGTTGCGGATGTCGATCACGAAGATCAGGTTGTCCTTGGCCCCGATCGACATGTCCGGCTTGCCCTGCGCGCCGAAGGCCGCGGCCGGCGGCGCCACCACGAGGACCCGGCTGCCGGCCTTCTTGCCGAGCACCGCCTGGTCCAGCGCCGGGATCAGCGCGTCCGTGCCGGCCTGGAAGATCTGCTGCTTCTGGCCCTGGTCGAAGGAGCTCGGGATGTCCTTGCCGGTGTTCCAGTTCTTCGCCGTGTAGTCGACGGTGGTCCAGGAGTTCTTGTCCACCTTCGCGCCGGTGCCCTCGGACAGCACCTTCACCACGAACGAGCCGTCGGGCTGGTCGGACGGCACCTGGATGTCGGCCTTCTTGCCGAAGTCTCCGGTGATCGTCGGCAGGACCTTGGCGTCGTCCTTGACCGGCGGCACCGGGTCGGCGGTCGGCGTGGCGGGCGCGCTCTTGGCGGCGTCCGGCTTGGCCTCCGACGAGCCGTTGTCCTTGTTGACCATGTAGAGCGTCACGCCGCTGCCGACCAGCAGCACCGCGAGCACCGTGCCCAGGATCACGCCGAGGCGGCCCACCGACGGCGGGTTCTCGTCGTACCCGGCCTCGGAGCTGTCGACCTTGCGCACGTTGGAGGCGAAGATCTGCGGTTCCTCGGTCTTCGTCCCGCCGGCCGGCCGCGGCCGGTCCTCCGGGCTCGCCCAGCCGGCCTGCTGCTTCAGGATCGACGGCGGCACGACGATCGACTCACCGTCGCCCGGCATCGGCCCGCCGGGACGCGACGCCGCCGGGTCACCCGAGGATCCGTCGTTCGCCGCGGTACCCGACCCGCCGGGGTTCGGCGCTTTCTCAGTCATGACTCCCCATCCATCTCGCCACCGGTCATTCGAGCTCTGCCACCGGCACGCTCAGTGCCGGTTTGCCGTCGCACCGTCCGCCCGGGCCCCGGGCGCCGGAGGCGCCTGCCACAGTGCGAGGGCAGTATGACAGTTCAGGATGAGGGCGGGCGCTTCCGTGTGCGAGCGCCCGCCCAAGCGTACGGAATCCTGCGGGAGTCTTCCTAGACCGCTTCCAGAATGTCGATCACGAACACCAGCGTGGAGTTCGCCGGCACCGAACCCTGCGCCTGGTCCTTGTACCCGAGCGCGGGCGGCACCACCAGCAGCACCCGGCTGCCGACGTTCTGGCCCACCAGGCCCTTGTCCCAGCCCTCGATCACGCTCCCGGTGCCGATCTGCACCGCCTGCGCGCCGCCGTGCGTCCAGGACGCGTCGAACTGCTGGCCGTTGCTCCAGAGCACCCCGGTGTACTGCACCACCAGCGTCTGCCCGCTCTTGACCTGCTTGCCCTCACCCTTGACCAGCACCGCCTGCTGGAGGTCGGCGGGCGCGGCCTGCCCGGCCGGGACGGTGATCGTCGCCGCGGCCTTGCCGTTGTCCTTGACCTGCGGCAGGTTCGCCGCCGCCTGGGTCATCGCGCCGGTCAGGGTCGAGTCCTGCGGCAGGCTCTCCATGACGTCGAACACGAACACCACCGTGTCGCCCTTGGCCACGCCCAGCTGGCTGCTGCCCTGGTCGCCGAAGGCCGCCGCCGGCGGGGCCACCACGAGCAGCCGGCTGCCGACCTTCTTGCCGATCACGCTCTGGTCGAAGGCCGGCACCAGCTGGCCGCTGCCCGCCTGGTACAGCTGCGGCTTGCCGCCCGCGTCGTACGAACTCGGCAGGTCCTTGCCGGTGGTCCAGTCCTTCGCCGTGTAGTTGACCGTGACCCAGTCGCCCTTGTTCACCGCGGGCCGGTCGCCCTCGCTGACGGTGTTCACCACGAACTGGCCGCTGGGCTGCTGCCCCTCGGGCAGGGTGATCGTCGCCTTGCTGCCGAAGCCGCCGCCCGAAAGGGTGGGCATCGGCGAGGCCTCGCCGACCGGAGTGGGCACGGTCGGGGCCGCGCTGGCCGTGGTCGGCGTCGCCGGGCCGGCCGCCTTGGTCGAACTGCTGCAGGCGACCGCCAGCAGCAGCGGAAGGGTGATCAGCAACCCGGCGGTGCGGCGCACGGTGGTCCTAACTGTCGTTCGAAGTCGGCTCTCCGGACTCGACGAACAGCGTATGCCCCGCACGGGTCCGGCCCCGGTAGACACCACCGGGGCCGGCTCCGCGGACTCGATCATGGCGCGTGGGCCACGACCGCTCGGTCACATCCCCGCGATCAGCTTCTCCACCCGCTCGTCCACCGAACGGAACGGGTCCTTGCACAGCACCGTGCGCTGCGCCTGGTCGTTCAGCTTCAGGTGCACCCAGTCCACCGTGAAGTCCCGGCGCTGCTCCTGCGCCCGGCGGATGAAGTCCCCGCGCAGCCGCGCCCGGGTGGTCTGCGGCGGGATCGACTTGGCCTCGAAGGTCTTGAGGTCCGTCGTCACCCGCTTCGCCTGCCCCTTGCCCTGGAGCAGGTAGAACAGGCCCCGGCGGCGGTGGATGTCGTGGTACGCGAGGTCGATCTGCGCCACCCGCGGGTTGGACATGCTCATCTGGTGCTTCTCGCGGTAGCGCTCGATGAGCTTGTACTTCATGATCCAGTCGATCTCGGTGGCCACCCCGTCCAGCCGCTCGGAGCGGACGGCCTCCAGGGTGCGGCCCCACAGGCCGAGGACCTGCGCGATGGTGCCGGTGTTGATGCCCTTGCGGTCGGCGAACTCCAGCGCCTTGGTGTAGTACTCCTCCTGGATGTCCAGCGCGCTGGCCTCCCGCCCGTTGGCGAGCCGCACCTGGTGGGTGCCGGTGAGGTCGTGGCTGACCTCGCGGATCGCCCGGATCGGGTTCTCCAGGGTGAGGTCGCGCATCACCACGCCGGCCTCGATCAGCCGCAGCACCAGGTCGGTGGCGCCGACCTTGAGCAGCGTCGTGGTCTCCGACATGTTGGAGTCGCCGACGATCACGTGCAGCCGGCGGTAGCGCTCGGCGTCCGCGTGCGGTTCGTCGCGGGTGTTGATGATCGGGCGGGAGCGGGTGGTGGCGGAGCTGACGCCCTCCCAGATGTGCTCGGCCCGCTGGCTCACGCAGTACACCGCGCCGCGCGGCGTCTGCAGCACCTTGCCCGCGCCGCAGATCAGTTGGCGGGTGACGAGGAACGGGATGAGCACGTCGGCCAGCCGGGAGAACTCGCCGTGCCGGGCCACCAGGTAGTTCTCGTGGCAGCCGTAGGAGTTGCCGGCCGAGTCGGTGTTGTTCTTGAAGAGGTAGACGTCCCCCGCGATGCCCTCCTCGTGCAGCCGCCGTTCGGCGTCCACCAGGAGCCCTTCGAGGATGCGCTCGCCCGCCTTGTCGTGCGTCACCAGCTCGACCACGTCGTCGCATTCGGGGGTGGCGTACTCGGGGTGGGAGCCGACGTCGAGGTACAGCCGGGCGCCGTTGCGCAGGAACACGTTGCTGCTGCGGCCCCAGGAGACGACGCGGCGGAACAGGTACCGCGCCACCTCGTCCGGCGACAGCCGCCGCTGCCCGCGGAACGTGCAGGTGACCCCGTACTCGTTCTCCAGCCCGAAGATCCGGCGGTCCATGAGCACTCCTTCTTCTTGTCGGAGCTGTCCGAAACCGCCTCCACGACGGGCGAACCGCCGCAGGGGCACCGGAGTCCCGTGCGGCGATCGCTCGCCGCACGGGACTCCGAAGGCACTACTCGTCCGACGGCGGGGTGGCCGCCGGACCGTCCTCGTCGTCCGCCGCGGACTGGTCCCCGTCGAGCAGCCGGCCGAGCTGGCCGCCCAGGATCCGCTTGAACTTCCGCTGCTGGAACCGCTGGCGGTCGAGGACGGCCACCTCCAGCTGTTCCGGCGTCAGGCTGCGGGCGCTGCCGCCGTTGGGGTCCCGGGCCAGGGAGTCGACGGCGACCCGCACCGCCTCGCCCAGCGCCATGCCGGCGCGGTGGCGCTGGCCCAGGTAGTTGCCGATGGAGTCGGCGTTGCCGCCGACCACCACGTAGTTCTTCTCGTCGACGATCGAACCGTCCGGGGTGAGGCGGTAGATCTGGTCCTCCTCCGTCGTCCGGCCGACCTCGGCGACGATCAGCTCGACCTCGTACGGCTTCTCGCCGACCGAGGAGAAGATCGTGCCGAGCGTCTGGGCGTAGACGTTGGCGAGGCCCCGGGCCGTGACGTCGGCCCGGTCGTAGGAGTAGCCGCGCAGGTCGGCGTAGCGCACGCCGCCGATCCGCAGGTTCTCGAACTCGTTGTAGCGGCCGACCGCCGCGAAGGCGATCTTGTCGTAGATCTCGGAGACCTTGTGCAGCGCCCGCGAGGTGTTCTCCGCGACGAAGACGATGCCGTCGGCGTAGGTGAGCACGACCACGCTGCGACCGCGCGCGATGCCCTTGCGGGCGTACTCCGCGCGGTCCGCCATGGCCTGCTGGGGCGAGACGTAGAACGGTGTCGACACCGGCGGTCGTCCCTTTCCTGTGAGGTGGGCGGCTAGAGCAGCGGGGCCTGCGGGCCGTCGGGGTGGGTGAGGCGCTGGTCGGTGATGGAGACGGCGATCCGCGCGACCTCCGGCTCGGTGAGCCGGTGGAAGCCGTCCGCGGTGATCAGCGAGACGATGGGGTAGATCTTGCGGGCGAGGTCGGGGCCGCCGGTGGCGGAGTCGTCGTCGGCCGCGTCGTAGAGCGCCTGGACGACCAGCGTGGCGGCCTGGTCGGCGGTCAGGCCCTCCCGGTAGAGCTTCTTCATCGAGCCGCGGGCGAACACCGAGCCGGAGCCGGTGGCCGCGAAGCCGCGCTCCTCGGAGCGCCCGCCGGTGACGTCGTAGCCGAAGATCCGGCCGCGTCCGAGGTCGAGGTCGTAGCCGGCGAACATCGGCACCACCGCGAGGCCCTGCATCGCCATGCCGAGGTTGCCGCGGATCATGCTGGTGAGCCGGTTGGCCTTGCCCTCCAGGGAGAGCGTGGCGCCCTCGATCTTCTCGTAGTGCTCCAGCTCCAGCTGGAACAGCCGGACCATCTCGACCGCGAGACCGGCGGTGCCGGCGATGCCGACCGCGCTGTACTCGTCGGCCGGGAACACCTTCTCGATGTCCCGCTGGGCGATCACGTTGCCCATGGTGGCGCGACGGTCACCGGCGATGATCACACCGCCGTCGAACACCGCGGCCACGATCGTGGTCCCGTGCGGGGCCTCGACCACCGTGCCCTCGGGCAGCCCGCGCCGGCCGGGGATCAACTCCGGCTTGTGCTCGGCGAGGAAGTCGAGGAACGAGGAGGACCCCGGGGTCAGGAAGGCAGCCGGTAGACGCCCGGTGCCACGAGTGTTGGCTTCCACACGATTCCTTCCAGGTAGCTTGAAGCGCGCGATCCCCGCACCCTACCCGCCGACGATCAACGTCCACGTGTGGAGGGCCGGAGCCGGGACGGGCGGACGGCCGTGGCCGCCCGGCCGTCCCCGACGGTCACGACCGTGAATTCCGCAATGCCCCGCGGCGGACTATTGCCCACCCTTTTGGACAAATCCCCGCACGAAATCCTCGGCGTTCGACTCGAGCACTTCGTCGATTTCGTCCAGGACCGCGTCGACGTCGTCGCTGAGCTTTTCCTGGCGCTCCTTGAGGTCGTCGGAATTCTGGGTTTCCGCGGCCTGCTCCTCGACCTCCTCGGAGGAGCGGTTCGCCCGCTGCTGGCCGCCGCCGGTGTCCTTGCTCGCCATTTCCCTCACCCCGCTCGAATCGTCTGGCACGGTTGGGTCGCTGCTTGCTGCACCGACCCTATACACAAGGTGCGACTGCCGCTCCCGGTTTGCCGGTGGCGCTTCCTGTCCAACACCCGCTGCCACCCCGGATGATTCCCATTCGGCGGACGTTCACCCGTGGTGATCGAAAAGTTACCCGCCGGAGAGGACCCGGAGCAGGTCCTCGGCCGTCCGGCAGCGGTCCAGCAGTTCCTTGACGTGGTTGCGGGTGCCGCGCAGGGGCTCCAGGGTGGGCACCCGCTGCAGCGAGTCGCGGCCGGGCAGGTCGAAGATGACCGAGTCCCAGGACGCCGCCGCCACGTGCTCCGCGTACTGGTCCAGGCAGCGCCCGCGGAAGTACGCCCTGGTGTCCTCCGGCGGCTTGGAGACGGCCCGCTCGACCTCCTCCTCGGTGACCAGCCGCTCGAACCTGCCGCGGGCCACCAGGCGGTTGTAGAGGCCCTTCTCGGGCCGCACGTCGCTGTACTGGAGGTCCACCAGGTGCAGCCGCGGGTTGTCCCACTCCAGGGCGTCGCGGCTGCGGTAGCCCTCCAGGATCTCCCGCTTGGCGATCCAGTCCAGCTGGCGGGAGAGCGACATCGGGTCGCGCTCCAGCCGGCCGAGGACGTCCTCCCAGCGCGCCAGGACGTCCACGGTCTGCTCGTCCGCGTCGGTGCCGAAGCGGTCCTCGACGTACTTGCGCGCGAGCTCGAAGTACTCCAGCTGCAGCTGGACGGCGGTGAGCTTGCGCCCGTTGCGCAGGGTGATCAGGTGCTTGAGCGTGGGGTCGTGGGAGACCCGGTGCAGGGTGCGCACCGGCTGGTCGACGGCGAGGTCGGAGGCGATGAAGGAGTCCTCGATCATCGACAGGACCAGCGCGGTGGTGCCCAGCTTGAGGTAGGTGGAGATCTCGGAGAGGTTGGCGTCCCCGATGATCACGTGCAGCCGGCGGTACTTCTCGGCGTCGGCGTGCGGTTCGTCGCGGGTGTTGATGATCGGCCGCTTGAGGGTGGTCTCCAGGCCGACCTCGACCTCGAAGTAGTCGGCCCGCTGGCTGATCTGGAAGCCGTGGGCGGAGCCGTCCTGGCCGATCCCGACCCGGCCGGCGCCGGTGACCACCTGGCGGGAGACGAAGAACGGGGTGAGGTGGCGGACGATGTCGGCGAACGGCGTCGCCCGCTTCATCAGGTAGTTCTCGTGGGTGCCGTAGGAGGCGCCCTTGTTGTCGGTGTTGTTCTTGTACAGGTGGATGGTCTGCCCGTTGGGCAGTTCCAGCGCGCGCTGCGCGGCGGCCGCCATGATCCGTTCGCCGGCCTTGTCCCAGAGCACGGCGTCGCGCGGGTTGGTGACCTCGGGCGAGCTGTACTCGGGGTGCGCGTGGTCCACGTAGAACCGGGCCCCGTTGGTGAGGATGACGTTGGCGAGGCCGATGTCCTCGTCGGTGAGCTGGCTGGCGTCCGCCACCTCGCGCGCGAGGTCGAAGCCCCGGGCGTCGCGCAGCGGGTTCTCCTCCTCGAAGTCCCAGCGGGCCCGCCTGGCCCGGTGCATCGCCGCCGCGTACGCGTTGACGATCTGGGACGAGGTGAGCATGGCGTTGGCGTTGGGGTGGCCGGGCACGGAGATCCCGTACTCGGTCTCGATGCCCATCACGCGCCGTACGGTCATGCGGCCCTCCTTGCCCCGGTGCGCCGCCCCCCTGGGCGGAACACGCTGACGTACCGCTGAACAACACCGGTGCCGGCGGTCTGCCCGCGAACGGTGCGTCGAGCCTAGAACGCGGGGCCGACGGCCGGGCCCCGAGACGCGCCGTCCGGCTGCGGGGCCGCGAGGCGCCACAGCCGGACGGGGTGCGTGCTGTTCCGGGGCCGGGTGCCGGCCTCGTCCTGCGGATCGAAAGAGTGGTGCGGTTACAGGTACTGCCCCGTGTTGGCGACGGTGTCGATGGAGCGGCCGGACTCGGCGCCCTGCTTGCCGGTGACCAGCGTGCGAATGAAGACGATCCGCTCGCCCTTCTTGCCGGAGATGCGGGCCCAGTCGTCCGGGTTGGTGGTGTTGGGCAGGTCCTCGTTCTCCTTGAACTCGTCCACGCAGGCGGCGAGCAGGTGGGAGACGCGCAGTCCGCGCTGACCGTGGTCGAGGAAGTCCTTGATGGCCATCTTCTTCGCGCGGTCGACGATGTTCTGGATCATCGCGCCGGAGTTGAAGTCCTTGAAGTACAGGACCTCCTTGTCCCCGTTGGCGTAGGTGACCTCCAGGAAGCGGTTGTCCTCGGTCTCCGAGTACATCCGCTCCACGACCGACTGGATCATCGCGGCCACGGTGGCCTCGATCGAGCCGTCGTGCTCCTTGAGGTCGTCGGGGTGGAAGGGCAGCGAGCCCTTCAGGTACTTGGAGAAGATGTCCTTCGCGGCCTCGGCGTCCGGGCGCTCGATCTTGATCTTGACGTCCAGGCGGCCGGGCCGCAGGATCGCCGGGTCGATCATGTCCTCGCGGTTGGAGGCGCCGATGACGATGACGTTCTCCAGGCCCTCCACGCCGTCGATCTCGGCCAGCAGCTGCGGGACGATGGTGTTCTCCACGTCCGAGCTGACACCCGAGCCGCGGGTGCGGAACAGCGACTCCATCTCGTCGAAGAAGACGATGACGGGGGTGCCCTCGCCCGCCTTCTCCCGGGCCCGCTGGAAGACCAGGCGGATCTGCCGCTCGGTCTCGCCCACGTACTTGTTGAGCAGCTCGGGGCCCTTGATGTTGAGGAAGTAGCTCTTGCCCTGGGGGCGGCCGGTGACCTCGGCGACCTTCTTGGCCAGCGAGTTGGCGACCGCCTTGGCGATCAGCGTCTTGCCGCAGCCGGGCGGGCCGTAGAGCAGGACGCCCTTGGGCGGGCGCAGCTCGTACTCCTTGAAGAGGTCGGCGTGCAGGTACGGCAGCTCGACCGCGTCGCGGATCAGCTCGATCTGGTTGCTGAGGCCGCCGATCTGGCGGTAGTCGATGTCCGGGACCTCTTCGAGGACGAGCTCCTCGACCTCGGACTTCGGCACGACCTCGTACACGTAGCCGGAGCGGGGCTCCAGCAGCAGGGCGTCCCCCGCCCGGATGGTGACCTCGCGCAGCGGTTCGGCGAGGCGCACCACGCGCTCCTCGTCGGTGTGGCCGATGACCAGGGCGCGCTCGCCGTCCTCGAGGATCTCCTTGAGGGTGACGATCTCGCCGATGCGCTCGAAGGCCATCGCGTCCACGATGTTGAGGGCCTCGTTGAGCATCACCTCCTGGCCGCGCCGCAGCACGTCGAGTTCGACGTTGGGGCTGACGTTGACGCGGAGCTTGCGACCGCCGGTGAAGATGTCGGCGGTGCCGTCCTCGTTCGCCTGCAGGAAGGTGCCGAAGCCGGCGGGCGGCTGGGCCAGCCGGTCCACCTCTTCCTTGAGGGCCACGATCTGGTCGCGGGCCTCGCGCAGCGTGGAGGCGAGTCGTTCGTTCTGGGCGGTCACGCCGGCCAGGTTGGTCTGGAGCTCGACGATCCGCTCTTCGAGGATTCTCGAATTGCGCGGCGAGTCGGCGAGCTTGCGGCGCAGCACGGCGATTTCCTGCTCAAGGTACGAGACCTGAGCGGCCTCGTCGGAACCACGAGCGGGCCTGCCGGTGCTGCGGTTGTAGTCGTCATCGTGGGCTGCCACGGTCCTCACCTCCTCCGGGGAGCTGGACGCTTCCAGACCCTACCTGGGACCAGGGGTCCGTAAACCCCTAGATCAAGAAAGATGGAACGGGCGTGTCCGATCTTCGCCCTGCGTGCTTCCCCTCTGCTAAGGGGATACCCACCGCGCACCGCCCAAAGCGGACCAGATGTATCGTCGAGCGAGTCGATATCCGATCGCGACCGGGAGGCCCGGTCCGATCGTTGTACGAATGGCGGGATTGCCCTCAGACGGGGGCGACCCGGGACAGAAACGGCGGAGAACAACGATGTCGGTGACCGAGCGGACGGCGGCGAACGAGGCCCTGGAGGTGTGGATCGACCAGGACCTGTGCACCGGCGACGGCATCTGCGCGCAGTACGCGCCCGAGGTCTTCGAACTCGACATCGACGGCCTGGCCTACGTGAAGGGGCCGGACGACGAACTGCGCCAGCAGCCCGGGGAGACGGCCCCCGTGCCGCTGACGCTGCTTCAGGACGTGGTGGACTCGGCGAAGGAGTGCCCCGGCGACTGCATCCACGTGCGCCGGGTCGCCGACCGGGTCGAGGTGTACGGGCCGGACGCCGACGAATAGGCGTCTCAGGTCTCGGTGTTCGGGGCGGCGGTCCGGGTGCGCACCCAGCCGCCGCCCTTGTGCGTCCAGGTGAGGTCGAGTGAGACGTCCGGGCTGAAGCGCGGAACGTCGTCGCTCGAATACCCCTGCGCGTGGCCGGTGATGGTGCCGTCCGAGCGCAGGGCGAGCCTGGTGACGGTGAGGTTCTCGCGCTCGGAGACGAGGGTCGCGAGGACGACGGGCCGCTCGGCGGTGCCGCCGAGGAGGTAGACGGCGTCCGGCGGGGTGCCGGTCTCGGCGGCGCAGTGCGCGGCGACGACGGTGCTGGGCCGGCCGTCGCCGAGGTCGGCGGCCAGGCTGACCGTCGGCTTGACCGGGAACGGGCCGCAGTCGAGCGGGAGTTGGGCCTTGGCCGGGTCGGGGGCGAGGGCCGCCGGGGCGGCCTTGGGACCGCTGCCGTGGAGGGGCACCGGCGTGCCGGTGGCGGGCGAGGCCGCGAGGGCGCTCGCCACGACGGCTCCGCAGCCGGCCAGGGCGAGGGCCCAGTGCCACGGGGCGGTTCGAACGTGGCCGGGCCGGGTGCGGCCCGCCGGGGTCTGCTGTCCAGCCGTCGTCCCGACCGCGGTCTCCACCAGGCGTCCCCTCCAGTGGTCTGTGTGAGCTGGCATCGTCCCACATCACGGTGGCACTCCGGTGACCGGGGCGGGAACGCCGGAGGGGTGGCACGGCCCGGCCGTGCCACCCCTCCTCGACGGTCGTGCGTCAGCCGAGGTCGGTGTCCTCGGCCACGGCGGCGCGGGCGGCGGCCCGGGCGGCTGCGCGCTCCTGCAGGGTCGGCTCGGGCGACCCGTTGTCGTAGTCCTCGCCGTACGCGCCCTTGGCCGGGCGGCGGCGGCGCAGCGGCGGCTCGACGCCGTCGGCGAGGCGGCGGGCGGTGAGCAGGAAGCCGGTGTGGCCGATCATCCGGTGGTCCGGGCGGACCGCCAGGCCCTCCAGGTGCCAGGTGCGGACCATGGTCTCCCAGGCCTGCGGCTCGGTGAAGGTGCCGTGGTCGCGCAGCGCCTCGACGGTCTTGGACATCTGCGTGGTGGTGGCCACGTAGCAGCAGATGAGGCCGCCGGGGACGAGCGCCTTGGAGGCGACGTCCAGGCACTCCCAGGGGGCGAGCATGTCGAGGATGATGCGGTCGACGTCGCTCTCGACCAGGTTGTCCTGGAGGTCGCCGACGGTGAGCTTCCACGCCGGGTGGGAGCCGCCGAAGTAGCGCTCGACGTTGCTCTTGGCGATGTCGGCGAAGTCCTGCCGACGCTCGTAGGAGGCCAGCATGCCCTGCTCGCCGACGGCGCGCAGCAGGTAGGTGCTGAGCGCGCCGGACCCCACGCCGGCCTCCACCACGCGGGCGCCCGCGAAGATGTCGGCCATCGCGAGGATCTGGCCCGCGTCCTTGGGGTAGATCACGGCGGCGCCGCGTGGCATGGAGAGGACGTAGTCGGGGAGCAGGGGGCGCAGCGCGAGGTACGGGACGTTCCCCGTGGTGCGCACGACCGTGCCTTCAGGAGCGCCGATCAGCTCGTCGTGCGGGAACGCACCCTTGTGGGTGTGGAACTGGTTCCCGGCCTGGAGCGTGAACGTGTAGTGGCGACCCTTGGGGTCGGTCAGCTGGACCTGGTCCCCGACCTGGAAGGGCCCGCGTCGGCGGGCGGCACCGGTCGGTTCGGACATGCGGCCAATCCTAAGGGAAGCGCGACCTCCCGCCCGCCGCGCCCCCGGCCGGTGCCGTCCTAGTGCCCCGCGACGGCGGCGGTGAGGCGCTGCTCGATGTCGGTGAGCGCGACGACGCCGTACACCCGGCCGTCGGACTCGACCACCAGGTACTCCCCGGCCGGGGTGGCGCGCACGGCGTGCAGGAGGTCCTCGCCGGTGAGGTCGGCGCTGAGCCGCAGGCCGGGTTCGAGGTCGCGGGCGAGCGGTCCGACGGCGACCCACGGGCGGCGGTGCTCGGGCACCGCGCGCACGGCGGACTCGCGGACGATCGCGATCGGCTCGCCCCGGCCGTCCACCACGACCACGGCCCCGGCCTGCGCCTCGCGGGCGCGCCGCAGCGCCTCGCCGAGCGGGGTGTCGGCGGTGACCTCGACGGTGCGGCGGGCGAGGTCGCGCAGCCGCAGGCCGGGCAGGGCCTCCTTGAGCCGGGCGTTGCGCACGCTGGCGCCGGCGCCGTTCCAGATGATCGCGGCCAGGACGGCGGCGATGACGGCGTCGACGAGGGTGTCGGTGCCGGTCCGCCCGACCCCGCGGGAGGCGCTGATCAGCGGCAGCCCGATGAGCACGGCGACGGCCAGCGCCCGCCCGACCCACGCGGCGGCGACGGTGCCGGTCATCGGCCTGCCGGTGACGGCCCAGACGACCGCGCGCAGCATCCGGCCGCCGTCCAGTGGCAGTCCGGGCAGCAGGTTGAAGGCGGCGACGACGAGGTTGGAGACCATCAGGCCGGTGAGCAGCACCCCGGGCACCGAGGAGAGCTCCACGGCCTGCATGGCGAGGTAGAAGACCCCGCCGAGCACGAGCGACAGCAGCGGGCCGACGAAGGCCAGCCAGAACTCCCGCCACGGCGTCTCGGCCTCGTTCTCGATCTCGGAGACGCCGCCGAAGAACTGCAGCTGGATGCGGCGCACGCCGAGGCGGTAGCGCAGCGCGACCAGCGTGTGGGCGAGCTCGTGCACCAGGACGGAGGCGTAGAAGGCGACGGCGAAGGAGAAGGCGACCAGGTAGCGCGAGCCGCCCAGGTCCGGCAGGACGTCGTTCAGCTGGCCCCCGAAGACCCAGGTGATCAGGGCCGCGATGACGAACCAGGAGGGGGTGACGTAGATGGGCACCCCGAACGGGCGGCCCATGAGGATGCCGCCGCCGCGCTCCTTCCGCGGCTCCGGCGGCCGGCCGGGCGGGCGATCACCGCCGTGCGGCGGCTGGTCGGAGGTCTGCTGCCCCCTGCTGTCGCTCACCGTGATCCCTTCGGTCGACTCCCCCGAGTTGCGCCGGTGTGCCCACGCTACGTGATCTCGGCGGCAGGGCGCCGCGCGCCCCTCTGTCTGGCTTCATACCCACTGGCGCGGGCCCTGCCCAGCCCCGTGACAGCACGGTGGCAGCGGTATGGCAGCGCGGGGCAATAGGGTCGTAGCCATGCAGCAGACCGACACCACCAGTGCCGCCGGGGCCCCGGCGCGCCCGGCGGCGCCCCCGACCGGCCTGTCCCCGTCCCGTGCGGGTGACTTCCTCACCTGCCCGCTGCTGTACCGGCTGCGGGTGATCGACCGGCTGCCGGAGCCGCCGAGCGCGGCGGCGACCCGGGGCACCCTGGTGCACGCGGTGCTGGAGCGGCTGTTCGACAGCGCGGCCGTCGAGCGGACGCCGGAGCGGGCGCTCGGCCTGCTGCGCCCGCAGTGGGAGCGGCTGCTGGGCGAGCGGCCGGAGCTCGGCGGGCTGTTCCCGGACGACCCGGACGGCGCGGCGCTCACCCGCTGGCTGGCGGACGCCGAGAAGCTGGTCGGCCAGTGGTTCCGGCTGGAGGACCCGACCCGGCTGCACCCGGTGGAGCGGGAGCTGTACGTGGAGACGGCCCTGGAGTCGGGCCTGCTGCTGCGCGGCTACATCGACCGGGTCGACGTCGCCCCGACCGGCGAGGTCCGCCTCGTCGACTACAAGACCGGCCGGGCGCCCTCGCGGGACTTCGAGGGCAAGGCGATGTTCCAGATGAAGTTCTACGCGCTGGTGGTGTGGCGCTGGAAGGGCGTGATCCCCAAGCGGCTCCAGCTGGTGTACCTCGGCGGGGGCGGGGACGTCGTCTCCTACGACCCGGACGAGGCGGACCTGCTCGCCGTGGAGCGCAAGCTGCAGGCGCTCTGGGAGCGGATCACCCACGCGGTGGCCACCGGGGAGTTCCCGGCCACCCGCAACCGGCTCTGCGACTGGTGCGACCACCAGGCCAGCTGCCCGGAGTTCGGCGGGACGCCCCCGCCGTACCCGCTGCCGCTGGCCCGTACGTCTGAAGAGGACGATCCCACGGGGGATCCGATGAGCAAGGAGTCCTAGTGACGATCCGAGTGCTGCTGGTCGACGACCAGCCGCTGCTGCGCACCGGTTTCCGGATGATCCTGGAGGCCGAGTCCGACCTGGTGGTGGTCGGTGAGGCCGGCGACGGTCAGCAGGCGCTGGACCAGGTCCGGGCGCTGCAGCCCGACGTGGTGCTGATGGACATCCGGATGCCCAGGATGGACGGCGTCGAGGCGACCCGCCGGATCGCCGGCCCGGGCCGGGACGGCCCGGCCAAGGTGCTGGTGCTGACCACCTTCGACCTGGACGAGTACGTGGTGGAGGCGCTGCGCGCGGGCGCCAGCGGCTTCCTGCTGAAGGACGTGCCGGCCGAGGAGCTGGTGCAGGCGATCCGGGTGGTCGCGGACGGCGCGGCGATGCTGGCGCCGAGCATCACCCGGCGGCTGCTGGACATGTACGCCACCAAGCTGCCCTCGGGCGAGGAGGCGCCGCCGCAGGCGCTGAACGCGCTCACCGAGCGGGAGCTGGAGGTGCTCAAGCTGGTGGCGCGCGGGCTGTCGAACGCGGAGATCGCGGCCGAACTGTTCGTCAGCGAGACCACGGTGAAGACGCACGTGGGACACGTCCTGACGAAGCTCCAGCTGCGGGACCGCGTGCAGGCGGCGGTGTACGCGTACGAGAGCGGTCTGGTGCGTCCGGGCGCGCTGTAGGACGCTCCACAGACGGCGACGGCCCCGGCCCCGCCCCCGCCCGGGGGACGGGCCCGGCCGGACCCGGGGGCACGTCGCGCCGGCGCGGGCCGCGCAGGCTCCGGTG
>NZ_JBHVPD010000155.1:0-16054 GCF_042887525.1 Kitasatospora sp. NPDC057936 | reverse complement strand
GCCGCTTTCGAGTTGGCCGCTTCCCTCGTGGGCGCCGCGATGTTGGTATGAGTTTGGGCACCCCAACCAACCCACCCCCGGCGCCCGGGTGGGCGGGACCCCCGGGGGCGGGGGCCGTCGGGTTCCGCCCCCGGACCGCCGGATCGAGGCGACTCAGTGGGCGAGCTTCACCGCGCCCGCCGTCATGGCCAGCCAGGCGCCGGTGATCAGCGCGATCGCCACGGCGAGCGGCAGGTGGACGGCACCGAAGAACAGGTCGAACACCCACCCCGCGAAGAAGAACGGCACCAGGCCCACGCCCCCGAGCCACCGGACGTCCTCGTCGATCCCCGGCAGACCGGCCACCACCAGGCCGGTGCCCACGGCGATCAGCAGCGCGAGCAACGCCAGGAGGCCGAAGCGGAATTGCGGGAACACCGACTTGTGGCCCCGGTACTCGACTTGGGCGACGTCGCCCCGCCAGACCTTCAGCTGCACGTACGTGCCGACGTCCGCGTCGTCGTAGAACGCCTCGCCGACGTCGTAGTCCTTGCCCCCGGGATCCGACTCGCGCGCCACCGTGAGGTTGTGGGTGGTCGAGTCCCCGCTGCGGCCCACCCACCGGTCCGTCACCCGGCCGCTCTCCAGCCGCACGCAGACCGACCCCGCCGGCGGGTTGCCGGTGCTGCAGACGGGGGCGCGGGTGTACGCGCCCACGTCCTGGTTCACGGCGACGGTCCGCTCGATGCCGAACCCGACCGCGCACAGGCCGATCACGAGGAGCACCCCGCGCGCCAGCACCACGAGGGCCGTCCGCCATGCGCGCCGCGGCCGTGCGTCCCTCACGTCCCCCACCGTCCTCGCCACCCCCTGCTCCCCCTCGGGATGATGCCAAACAACGAGCGGCCCGGGGCCGGAACCCCGACATCCCCCGCCCTTTCCCCCAGGGGTCCCGCACCCTTCCGTACGACCACGGTGGGAGCTGGTCCGGCACCTGAGGTGCACGGACGCCGTCCGGCGCGCCACCGAGGATGGAGAGGCCAACACCGGCCCCCACACCCAGGAGCGTGACCCATGGCCATCCGACGAAACGTGGTGATCGGCGGCGCGGCGGCCCTGATCGGACTCGGCGCACTCGCCGCCTTCGCCGTCCCGACCCTGAACGGCCTGCGGGAGGGCCGGCACGTCGAGGAGTCCGCCTACGCCACCGGCGCCAAGGCGAAGGCCGACCGCACGTCGATGCCGGCCTGGCTCCCCGACGGCGCGACGACCGTCAACTACCGCATGTCCACCACGGGTTACGACCGCCTGCTGGCCGCCACCGTCCCCGACGGCCGACTGCCCGAGGGCTGCACCCCGGGCGAACCGCGCGGCGCCGTCAACCTGACGGCGGCCTGGTTCCCCGGCGACACGCGCGCCAAGGCGACGGCCCGCTGCGGCAGCTACGACGCGGCCCTGGTCGGCGACCGGCTGTACGCCTGGCAGGACCACGCCGTCGAACTCGCGGCCCTGCGGGCGGGTTGAGCCCTCCCCCGTTGAACTCCCCGCGCGCTACGGCGCCTTGAGTAGGGGCAGGACGACGTCGTCGAGGATCTCGTCGACGACCTGATCCGACGGCACGCCGCCGCCCAGGAGGAACGCGTCGCGCAGGAGGTCGAGCGGGAGGGAGGCCGTGCGCGGGTTGATGCGCGCGGCGTTGATCTGCCCGCGGTCGGCGGCGCGGCGCATCATCGCCTCCAGCGCGTCCACCGCCCCGAAGGCCGTCAGCCCGGCGCGGAACCGCGCGCGCAGCTCGGGGTCGCGCATCAGGTCGATGAGGAAGCCGTGAACGGCGTCCGTGGGCAGGTCGTCGAAGCGGTGCAGCAGGCTGAGCAGGAAGGCGGCCAGGTCGGCCCTCAACTCGCCGGTGTCCGGCGGTTCCTGGAAGTCGGGGGCGTTGCGGCCGAGCGCGGCGATGACGAGGGCGGGCCGATTGGGCCACCGGCGGTAGAGGACCGGCTTGCTGGTCCGGGCGCGCGCGGCGACGCCGTCCATGGTGAGCCGGTCGTAGCCGTGCTCGGCCAGTTCCGCCCACACCGCGTCGAGGATCGCGCGCTCAAGCTCGTCGCCCCGCCGGCGTGACGCCCGGCCGGCTTCCGCCCCGCCCACCGCTGCTCTGCCCATCACCGGATCCCGTAGATACGTTGCGTTTCTTATGGGGGCCAGTCTACAGTCGGGAGCAAGAAACGCGCCGTATCTTATGGGCTCGTACCCGAGGGAGACCGCCATGCCTGGCTCCGAAACACAGCTCGAAACCACCGACGTCCTCGTCGTCGGCGCCGGACCGGTGGGCCTCGCGCTCGCCGTCGGCCTGGCCCGCGCGGGCGTCGACTGCCGGATCGTCGAACGCGACCCGGACTTCCGCGACCGCGGCGTGCGCGGCAAGGGGGTCAACCCGAGGACGCTGGAGGTGCTCGACGACCTCGGCGCCGCCGACGCGATCCTCGCCCGCAGCCTGCTGAACCCCAAACTCCGCACGTACGAAGGCAGTCGGGTCGTCCACGAGGTCGACCCGGCCGCCGCCAACACCGCGACGCCCGACCGCCCGTACGCCGGCATGGTCCTGCTCGCGCAGCACCACACCGAGGCGGTGCTGCGCGACCGGCTCGCGGAGCACGGCGGGAAGGTCGAGCTCGGGACGGAACTCGTGGACTGCGCCCAGGACGGCGAAGGCGTGCTCGCGACACTCCGCCGTTCCGACGCCGGCACCTCCGCGATCCGCGCACGGTACGTCGTCGGCTGCGACGGCGGGCGCAGCACCGTCCGCAAGCTCACCGGCATCCCGTTCCTCGGCGAGACCTGGGAGGAGGAGCGGTTCATCATGGCGTCGATGCGCATCGACGGCCTCGCCCCCGACCGGATGCACATCTGGAACGACGCCCGGTTCGGCGCCGGCGCCCTCGCCATCGTGCCGCTGCGCCAGGACGACACGTGGGCCGTCCACGCCGCCGTCATCCCCGACGAGGACGGCGTGCTGCCCGCGCCCACCCTCGACACCTTCCGCCGCGTCTTCGCCGAGCGCGCCGGCCTGCCCGGCGTCACCCTCCACGACCTCACCTGGGCGAGCACCTGGCGCCCCACCGTCCGCATGGTCGAGCGCTACCGCAGCGGCGGGATCCTGCTCGCCGGCGACGCCGCGCACTGCCACTCCGCGGCCGGCGGACAGGGCATGAACACCGGCATCCAGGACGCCCACAACCTGGCCTGGAAACTCGCCGCCAGGCTGCGCGGCGCCCCGGACGCCCTCCTCGACAGCTACGAGGCCGAGCGCCTGCCCGTCGCCCGCGCCGTCCTCGCCGCCACCTCCGCCCAGCACCGCACGCTCTTCTCGGACGGCGGAGCCCGGGCCCTGGCCGCCCAGTTCGCCGACCTGACGGCCACCGCGGGCGGCGACTTCACCGGCCTCTCCCTCGGCTACCGCGGCGGCCCGCTCGGCCGCGACCTCGACGACGCCACCGGCATCCGCGCCGGCGACCGCGCCCCCGACGCCCCCTGCCGCACCACCGACGGCCCCACCCGCCTGTTCGACCTGTTCCGCGGACCGCACTTCACCCTGCTGAGGTTCACCGACCGCCCCGGCCCGCCGCTCCTCCCCCCGCTCCCCGGCCTCCGCGAGGCCGCCGTCCAGGACCCGGACGGCCACGCGCACCGCGCCTACGGCCTCACCGGCGACGCCACCGTCCTCGTCCGCCCGGACGGCTACGTCACCCTGACGGCGGGCACCCCCGACGCCGAGCAACTCCGCCACCACCTACGCCAGTTCGCCATCTGACCGACACCAGCGCGACGACGGGCGAATTACCCCCGGCCCTCGCTTCGCTCGGCCGGTGGCTTCGCCAAGGGGCCTCTTCTTCTGGTCGCTCGCTCATCATCGGATGATCAGGTGGTCGAGGTAGCCCTGCACGTTGCGGCGCGTCTCCGAGACGTGGTCGCCGCCGAACTTCTCGTTGACCGCGTCGGCCAGCACCAGCGCGACCATCGCCTCCGCGACGATGCCCGCGGCGGGCACCGCGCAGACGTCGGAGCGCTGGTGATGCGCCTTCGCCGGCTCACCCGTACGCACGTCCAGCGTCTGCAACGCCCGCGGCACCGTCGCGATCGGCTTCATCGCCGCACGCACCCGCAGCAGCTCACCCGTCGACAACCCGCCCTCCGTGCCGCCCGAGCGGCCGGAGGTGCGCTTCACACCCTCCGCCGTCGGCACGATCTCGTCGTGCGCCTTCGACCCCGGCACCCGCGCCAGCTCGAAACCGTCCCCGACCTCCACACCCTTGATCGCCTGGATCCCCATCAACGCGGCCGCCAGCCGCGCATCCAAACGCCGGTCCCAGTGCACGTGCGAACCCAGACCCACCGGCACCCCGTACGCCAGCACCTCGACCACACCACCGAGCGTGTCACCGTCCCGGTGCGCCTGATCGATCTCCGCCACCATCGCCTTCGACGCATCCGCGTCCAGGCACCGCACCGGATCCGCGTCCAGCCGCGCCTCGTCCGACGGCAGCGGCAGCACACCCGCCGGCGCCTTCGCCGCGGCCAGCTCCACCACGTGGCTGACGATCTCGATCCCGCACGTCTCCTTCAGGTACGCGCGGGCCACCGCGCCCAGCGCGACCCGCGCCGCCGTCTCACGGGCACTCGCCCGCTCCAGGATCGGACGGGCCTCCTCGATCGAGTACTTCTGCATGCCCGCCAGATCGGCGTGGCCCGGACGCGGACGGGTCAGCGCCTCGTTGCGGGCCAGGCCCGCCAGCACCTCGGGGTCGACCGGGTCGGCCGACATGACCTGCTCCCACTTCGGCCACTCCGTGTTGCCGACCATGACCGCCACCGGGCTGCCCATGGTCAGGCCGTGCCGGACACCGCCGAGGAACGTCACCTCGTCCTGCTCGAACTTCATGCGCGCGCCGCGACCGTAACCGAGCCGGCGACGCGCCAGCGCGTCGGCCACCACGGCGGTGGTGACCGGTACACCAGCGGGCAGGCCCTCCAGCGTCGCGACCAGTGCGGGGCCGTGCGACTCCCCCGCCGTCAGCCAGCGCAGCCCGGTCAACGTCGTTCTCCTTCCAGAGGTGCCGGGAACAGCCGGCGCAGTTCGGTGTGGAAGCCGGGAAAGGTCTTGGTCACGCACGAGGGGTCGTCGAGTTCGATCCCGGGCGCGCGCAGCCCGAGGACGGAGAACGCCATCGCGATCCGGTGGTCGCGGTGGCACCTGATCCGGGCCGGCCGGACCGGCCCCGGATGCACGGTGATCCGGTCCTGGGCCGTCTCGACCGTCACGCCGCAGGCGGCCAGGTTCCCGGCGACCGCCTCGATCCGGTCCGACTCCTTGAGGCGCGCGTGGGCGATGCCGCGGATCGTGATCGGCGCGTCGGCCAGCGGCGCGATCGCGGCCAGCGTCATGAAGGTGTCCGAGATCGCGCCCATGTCGACCTCGAAGCCGCCGCGCAGCCGCCCGCTACCGGTGACCGTCGTCGCGTCCGCGCCGACCTCGACCCGGGCGCCCGCGGTGCGCAGCACCTCGACGAAGCCGAGGTCGCCCTGGAGGCTGTCGCGGCCCAGGCCCGGGACGGTGACCGCGCACCCGGTGACCGCGGCGGCGGCGAAGACGTACGAGGCCGTCGAGGCGTCCGGTTCGATCGCCAGGTCGGTCGCGGTGTAGCCGCCGGTGCCGATCCCGATGACCCCGGGGGCCTCCTCGGTCACCCGGGCGCCGAAGCGGCGCATCAGCGCGATGGTCATGTCGATGTACGGCCGGCTGACCAGGTCCCGCACGGTCACGGTCAGCGGGGTGTCCAGCAGCGGCGCCGCCATCAGCAGACCGCTCAGGAACTGGCTGCTGTGCCGGCCGTCCACGGCGAGCTCACCGCCGCGCAGCCCGTCGGCGTCCACCAGCAGCGGCAGTCCGCCGCTTCCGGCGGCGCGGACGTCCGCGCCGAGGCGTCGCAGGGCGTCGGCCAGCGGGCGCAGCGGGCGGGCGCGCAACTGGTCGGAGCCGTCGAAGAGGTAGCGGCCCCGGCCGGTCGCGGCGAACGGGGGCAGGAACCGGGCGGCGGTCCCGGCGTCGGCGCACCGGATCGTGGCGCCGCCGGACGGGCCCCCGCCGATCCCGGTGACCCGCCATTCGCCGTCCTGCGGGCCGGTTGCGACGGGCACGCCCAGGTCGGTCAGCGCGGTCCGGAAAGCGAGCGTGTCGTCGCTGGTCAGCGGTGCCCGCAGCCGGCTGGTGCCGGTGGCGGCCGCGGCGAGCAGCAGGGCCCGGTTGGTGATGCTCTTGGAGCCCGGGATCCGGGCGGTGAGCGCGGGGCCGGCGGGAGCCGTCACCGGTGCACCCCCCGGGCCGGTCCGGTCAGCGGTCGCACGAGCGCACCACCTCGGTCAGCAGGCCGGCGACGATGCGCACGCCGTCCCGGGTGAGCACCGACTCGGCGTGGAACTGCATCGACGCGAAGCCCCGGCCCCGCAGCGCGTGCACCTCGCCGGTGGCGCCGTCCCGGCTGAGCTCGACGACGCCGAACTCGGGGTGCGTGATCTTGTCCTCGTCGCTCCGCGCGGCGAACGTGTTGTAGAAGCCGACCCGCTCGCGCGCGCCGAACAGGTCGATCTCCGTCTGGACGCCCTGGTTGGGCACGTCCCGCCGGGCCAGTTCGAGGCCGAGCAGCGTGGACAGCACCTGGTGGCTGAGGCAGACCGCGAGGAACGGCCGCTGCTCCCGCAGGAGCCGGGAGACCGCGGCCCGCAGGTGGGCGATCTTGGGGTGGCCGGTGTCCCGCGGGTCGCCGGGGCCCGGGCCCATCACGACCAGGTCGTGGTCGTCGACGTCGTACGGCTCGTCGAACCGCCGGACCGTCACCTCCAGGCCCATGGAGGCGAGTTGGTGGCCGATCATCGAGGTGAAGGTGTCCTCGGCGTCCACGATCAGCACGCTGCGGCCGGCCAGCTCCGCGACCCCGTCCGCCCCGTCCGCGCCCTCCCGCAGCCAGAAGTCGGCGATGCCGGCGTTGCGCTGCTCCAGCGCCTCGCGGACCCGGGGGTGATCGGCGAACCGGCCGGTGCCGCCGGCTTCGAGCGCGGCCAGCAGCCCGGCCGCCTTGGCCCGGGTCTCGGCGACCTCGCTCTGCGGGTCGGAGTGCCGCACCAGGGTCGCGCCGACCCCGATCCGCACCAGGCCGCCGCGGTCGATGTCGGCGGTGCGGATCAGGATGGCCGAGTCCATGGTGCGGGCGCCGTCCTCGTCGTGGCCGATCAGCGCCATCACGCCGCTGTAGTAGCCCCGTCCCTCGGGCTCGTACCGGCTGATCACCTTGCAGGCGCTCTCCAGCGGGCTGCCGGTGACGGTGGGGGCGAACATCGTCTCGCGCAGGATGTCCCGGACGTCGTGGGAGGTCCTGCCCTCGATGAAGTACTCGGTGTGCGCGAGCCGGGCCATCTCCTTGAGGTGGGGGCCGACGACGCGGCCGCCCCGCTCGCAGATCCGGGCCATCATCTTCAGCTCTTCGTCGACCACCATGTAGAGCTCGTCGGCCTCCTTCCGGTCCGCGAGGAAGGCCATGACGCCCGCCAGGTCGGGGCCGGCCGCCGGATACCGGTAGGTGCCGCTGATCGGGTTCATCACGGCGGTGCCGTCGCGCAGGCTGACGTGCCGCTCCGGGCTGGCGCCGACGAAGGTGCGGTCACCGGCCCGGACCAGGAAGGTCCAGTAGGCGCCGGACTCGCGCTCCACCAGGCGCCGGAAGAACGACAGGGCGCTGCGCGGCGTGTAGTCGGTGATCTCGGCGACGAACGAGCGCTTGATGACGAAGTTCGCGCCCTCGCCGTTGCCGATCTCCCGGTCGATGACCCGGCGCACGGTGGCCGCGTACGTCTCGTCGTCCACGTCGAAGCGGCCGCCGGCCAGGGTGATCGGGTCGTTCGGCAGCCTGCGCAGCACGTGGGCGAGCGGCAGGGCGGCCTGCTCGGCGACCGCGAGCGTGATCAGCGGCGCGCCGTCGTCGACGCCGGCGAAGCCGCGTTCGGTGATCTGCCGGTACGGGACGACGGCCAGCACCTCGTGCCGGGCACCCCCGTGCGCGGCGGCGGACCCCGGTGCGTCCGGCACGGGGATCCCGGCGAGCGTGTCCACCGCGGACGCCTCGCCGAGCAGCACCTCGATCACGTCCGGCCCGGCCGCCTCGGGGCGGTACAGCAGGGCGTAGGCACCGGGGGCCCCGGTGAGCACCCGGTCCAGCAGGTCCGCCCCCATCGGGCTCTCCTCCCGTTCTGCCGGCCGGCTCACCGGGCCGCCCCCACGGACGGGGCGAGCCCGGCGAGCACGGACTTGGTCGAGGTGACCACCGCGCAGCGCTCCGCCGCGTAGGTGAGCGCCAGCCGGTGGTAGGCCTCCGAGAAATCGGCCACCGCGTCGGCGACCAGGAAGGTCTGGATGTCGTTGGTGAAGGCCTCCACGGCCGTCATCAGCACTCCGACGTGGGCGTACACGCCGCAGACGACGAGCTGGTCCCGGCCGTGGGCGCGCATCCGCTCCAGCAGGTCCGACTTGTGGAACGCGCTGTAGCGCCACTTGGTGAACACCCAGTCGGACGGCCCGGGTCCGAGCGGGTCGACGACCTGCCGGTCCTCCGGCGACACCTCCATGCCGGGCCCCCAGAAGTCCTTGAGGAGGCCGCGCTGCTCGGCGGTCATGCCGCCCGGCTGCGCCGTGTAGGCGACCGGGGCGCCGAGCGCCGCGAACTCCTCGCGCAGCAGCGCGGTGTTCTGCACCAGGGGCCGCCCGGGGGATTCGCTCGCCGGGAACGGCCGCAGGAAGTAGCGCTGCATGTCGTGGATCAGCAGGACCGCCCGGTCGGGGTCGACCGTCCAGCGCGCGGTGTTGGCCGGCAGGTCGCTCTCGGAGGGCATCGGGTAGGGGTCGATGGACGGAAGGCCCGCCATGGTCGTCCTTTCACTGGGCAGCCCGCTGCTTGGGGAGGCTGCGTGGGGGCTTGGGGGGTGGCCGGGCGTCAGCCGAGCCAGGCGGACACGACCGAGACGGCCTGGCGCGGGTTCAGCCGCGGGTCGCAGAAGCTCGTGTACTTGCCGCCGACCTCGTGGAGCCGGTCCCGGTCGGCGACGCACTCGGTGACCTCGTCCGGCGTCGTCTCCAGGTGGATGCCGCCCGCCGTGCCGCCCGCGCACGTGACGGCCCGGTGGAAGTCCACGACCTCCTTGACGACCGTCGTCACCAGCCGCGTCTTGAGCCCCCCGGGGCCGCTGATGGTGTTGCCGTGCATCGGGTCGGTGAGCCAGACGACCGGGTGGCCGGCCAGGCGGACGGCCCTGACCAGGTCGGGGAGCCGCTCGCCCACCGTGTCCGCGCCCATCCGGGCGATCAGCGTGAGGCGGCCCGGGGTCCGCTCCGGGTCGAGCTTCGCGCACAGGGCCAGCAGCTCGTCGGCGGTCATGGTCGGACCGACCTTGCAGGCGACCGGGTTCGCCACGGCCGCGAGCATCGCGACGTGGGCGCCGTCCACCTGCCGGGTGCGCTCGCCGATCCACGGCCAGTGGGTGGAGCCGAGGAGCAGCCGGCCGTCCGGCTGGGTGCGCAGCATGGGGAGCTCGTAGTCGAGCAGCAGCGCCTCGTGGCTGGTCCACGCCGGGGTGTCCGGCCGGGTGCGCCGGTCCCGGCCGTTCCAGCCCAGCAGCCCGACGACCTCGCGCGCGGACTGGTAGCCGGTCAGCATCCGCTTCGGGTCCGGCCGCCGCAGTTCGGCGTCCGGTTCCGGCGAGTTGACCATGTGGCCCCGGTAGACCGGGAGTTCGACGTCGCCGACGGTCTCGGTCGGCTTCGAGCGGGGCTTGGCGTACTGACCGGCCAGCCGGCCCACCCGCAGGACCGGCTTGTGCGAGGTCATCCTCATGACACCCGCCAGCACCTCCAACAGGCCCGCCTTGCGGGCGACATCGCCCGGCGTGGCCTCCGCCCAGTCCTCGGCGCAGTCGCCGGACTGGATGATCTGTATTCGGCCGACCGCCGCCTCGGCGAGCAGCGTCCGGAGGACGTCGGTGTCCTCGACGGTGACGAGCGGTGGCAGCGAGGCGAGTTCGGCCCTGACCGGGCCGAGTTCCGGGTGGCCAGCCCAGTCCGGCTGCTGGACCACAGGCAACGAGCGGAGGAATTCGTCGACACTGGGCACCTGATACCTCCAAGGAGAGGGGAAACCGCTCGTTCGGCATCTCCGGAGCGGCTGCGCCCCGACTCTCCGGGAGACGACGGGCCGTCCGGAAGCCGCGGACCCGGACTCCGTCACATGGCAACGGACTTCGTCCCGACTTGACGGAGTCCCGCGGCCGGCGTTGCGGACCGGGCACCGCCCGAACAGAGTCCAGTGCGGCGGTCCCCGAACGGCCGCCGGAATTCCCCGATCCCCGTGGAGGTCACCGATGTCCGAGGCCGAGCAGCCGCCGGCGTTCCGCAACGACGACGAGATCCGCCGGCACAACCGGTCGATCGTCGAGCAGTACATGAACACCCGCGGCGAGGACCGCCTCAAGCGGCACCTGCTGTTCACCGAGGACGGCTGCGGCGGACTGTGGACCACCGACACCGGCGAGCCGATCGTCACCCACGGCCGGGACCGGCTGGGCGAGCACGCGGTGTGGTCGCTGCAGTGCTTCCCGGACTGGGTGTGGACCAACATCGAGATCTTCGAGACCCAGGACCCGAACCGCTTCTGGGTCGAGTGCGACGGCGAGGGGAAGATCCTGTTCCCCGGCTATCCGGAGGGCCACTACCGCAACCACTTCATCCACTCGTTCGAGTTCGAGAACGGGAAGATCAAGCGGGAGCGGGAGTTCATGAACCCGAACCAGCAGCTGCGCGCGCTCGGAATCCCGGTGCCGGCTGTCCGGCGCGAGGGAATCCCCACCTGAGCCGGCCGGGAACGGCCGGAGGAAGCGGACCTATGAAGGCCGACATCGCCTGGTGGGAGCTGGACGGCTCCCCGCAGACCATCGAGTCGCTCGCCGAGCACCTACGGGACGGCGCCGTGCAACCGTGGGCCGACGTGCCCGGGCTGCGCGTGAAGTTCTGGATCGCCGACCGGGAGAACAACCGCTGGGGCGCGGTCATGGTCTGGGAGACGGACCGGCCCGCGGACCGGCCGCTGCCGCCGAACCGCGCGGCCGAGCTGATCGGCGGCCCACCCACCCACCGGATGCGGTTCGACGTCGAGGCCGTCGCCGAGGGCGTCCACTCCCTTCCGGTGCTGCACGGCCTCGGCACCGCCCTGACGCCCTGACGGGATCCGGCAACGATCCGTCAGGGATCCGTCAGGGATCCACTGCACCACCTCTCCAGGAGACCCCTTGCACGACTACATCGTTGTGGACGCCTTCTCCCGCAAGCCGCTGGAGGGCAATCCGGTGGCCGTCTTCTTCGACGCCGCGGACCTGCCGGCGGAGCGGATGCAGCAGATCGCGAAGGAGATGAACCTCTCCGAGTGCACCTTCGTGCTCCCGGCCGAGCAGGGCGGCGACGCACGCATCCGGATCTTCACCCCGGTCAACGAACTCCCGTTCGCCGGGCACCCCATGCTGGGCACCTCGGTCGCCCTCGGCCGGACGTGGAAGGCCGACCGGCTGCGGCTGGAGACCGCCATGGGCGTCATCCCGTTCGAGCTCGACCACGGCGAGGACTCCAGCTCCTCCCGGATGCAGCAGCCGATCCCCACCTGGGAGCCCTACGAGCACGCGGAGGAGCTGCTCGCGGCGCTCGGCGTGACGGATCCGGTCACCCCGGTGGTGGCGTACCGCAACGGCCCGCGCCACGTGTTCGTCGGCCTGGAGAGCGTCGAGGCGCTCTCGGCGCTGCGCCCGGACCACCGCGCGCTCACGCGGTTCCCCGACATGGCCGCCAACTGCTTCGCCGGCTCGGGCACCGCGTGGCGCACCCGCATGTTCTCGCCCGCCTACGGCGTGGTCGAGGACGCGGCGACCGGCTCGGCGGCCGGCCCGCTCGCCATCCACCTGGCCCGGTTCGGGCTCGCCGCGTACGGGCAGGAGCTGGAGATCCTCCAGGGGGTCGAGATGGGCCGCCCCTCGCTCATGCTCGCGCACGCCGAGGGCGACGGCGACCGGCCCCGCGTCGTCCACGTCGGCGGCCACGGCACCGTCGTCGCCCGCGGCACCATCTACGTCTAGGAGATTCCGGTGAGCACCACCGCCAACCACACCGCGACCGGCAACTCCAGCAGGTTCGAGTCGCTCAGCGGGGAGACCGACCTCCCCTTCCCCGAGTACGACGCCCCGCCGGCCGAGCCGATCGGGCTGCTGCAGTCCTGGCTGGCGCGGGCCACCGAGCGCGGCGTCCGGGAGCCCCGGGCACTCGCCCTGGCCACCGCCGACGCCAAGGGCCGCCCCTCCACCCGGATCATCGCGATCAGCCGGGTGACCGAGCGGGGCCTGGTCTTCCTGAGCCACACCAGCAGCCAGAAGGGCCGGGAGATCGCCGAGACCGGCTGGGCGTCGGGCCTGCTGTACTGGCGGGAGACGGCGCAGCAGGTGTCCGTCTCCGGGCCGGTCGAACGGCTCGACGACGCCGAGTCCGACGCGATGTGGTCGGCCCGGCCGGTGCCGATGCACGCGATGTCCACGGCCGCCCACCAGAGCGACCCGCTGGCCGACGTGGCCGCGTTGCGGGCCGAGGCCGAGCGGCTGGAGGCCACCGGCACCCCGCTGCCGCGGCCCGAGCGCTTCGTCGGCTACCTGCTGACGCCCGCCGCGATCGAGTTCTGGGCCGCCAGTTCCGACCGGCTGCACCGCCGGCTCCGCTACGACCGCCAGGACGACCTGAGCTGGACCACCACCAAGCTGCAGCCGTGAGCTGACGGAAGGCGCGAGAAGGAGAGGGCCGGGACATGGACGTGATCATCATCGGAGGCGGGATCGGTGGCCTGACCACCGCGCTCAGCCTCCACGCGGCGGGCATCCGCGCGACCGTGCTGGAGCGGACCCGGGAGATCCGTCCGCTCGGCGTGGGCATCAACGTGCAGCCGCACGCGGTGCGGGAGTTGACGGAGCTGGGGCTCGGCGACGAACTCGCCGCGCTCGGCGTGCCCACCGCCGACATGGTCTGGGTCGACGGGAGCGGCGAGGCCCAGCACCGGGAGGACCGCGGACTCGCCCGGGGCTACCGGTGGCCGCAGTACTCGATCCACCGCGGCGAGCTCCAGCTGATGCTGCTCGACGCGGTCCGGGCACGGCTGGGCGCCGACGCGGTCCGGACCGGCACGACGTTCGAGGCCGTCGAGCAGACCCCGGACGGCGTGCGGGTCCGGGTGACCGACCGGACGACCGGGGAGCCCGGCCTGCTCGCCGCCGACCTGCTCGTCGGGGCGGACGGGCTGCACTCCGCCGTGCGGGCCCGGCTCCACCCCGGCGAAGGGCCGCTGCACTGGTCCGGCGTCATGATGTGGCGCGGCGTGACGCCGACCGAGCCGTTCCTCACCGGCCGGACGATGATCCACGCCGACGCCGGCCGCGGCGCCCGGCTGATCGCGTACCCGATCGGCCCGGCCGCCGCGGAGCAGGGCCGGTCGCTGACCAACTGGGTGTGCATGGTCTCGATGGCCGAACCGCAGCCGCTCGGCGGCGACGCGCGGTGGAACCGGGCGGGCGAACTGGAGGACTTCCTCCCGCACTTCGCCGACTGGGACCTCGGCTGGCTGGACGTGCCGGCCCTGCTGAGCGGCAGCACCGGCATCCTGGAGTACCCGATGGTCGACCGCGACCCGCTCGACCGGTGGGGCGAGGGACGGGTGACGCTGCTGGGCGACGCCGCGCACCCGATGTACCCCGTCGGCGCGAACGGCGCCTCACAGGCCATCGTCGACGCCCGCGTCCTCGCCTACCGGCTCGCGACGACCGAGGACCCCGTGGCCGCGCTGCGCGGCTACGAGGACGAGCGGCGCGAGGCCACGACCGCCGTCGTGCTCGCGAACCGGCGGATGGACCGGTCGAAGCCGGGGAACCCGGGCGACGCCGCGGGCGGCGCGCCCGCCAAGGGCGTCTACACCACCATCGCCAAGACGTACGGCCGGGCCACCGGCGACGACGCGGCCGAACTCAACACCCGGGCCTCGCTGAACCCGCCGGTGCGGGCATCCGCCGGCGGGGCCCGCACCGAAGGACGAGAGGAAGCGACGACATGAGCGTCAACCCCGTGGACGTGACCGCGACGTACTACGCGGCCTGGAAGGCCAAGGACTACGACACCCTGCGCTCGGTGCTGGCCGACGACATCGAGTTCACCGGCCCGTTCGGCAACGCCAGCGGCGGCGACGACCTCCGGGAGAAGATCGAGAAGGCGCCGGGCTCCTTCACCGACATCGTCATCCGGAAGGTCTTCAGCGACGGCCCCGACGTCGTCACGTGGTTCGAGATGCACACCAGCTTCGCGCCCCCGGTCCAGGTCGCCGCCTGGAGCCACGTCGTGGACGGGAAGATCACGCGCCACCAGGCCGCCCTGGACCCGCGGGCACTGCTCGGGCTCGGACAGGAGTAGTCCGGCCACACCACTGCGCGCGACCGCCGGGCGACGCGGTGGCCGGGTCCGCCCGCCACCCGGCCCGGCGGTCGCGCGCAGTGCCGGGACACCCGCCCGCCGGCGCTACGGGGTGGCCCCTGCACCTGGCCCGCACCACCCGCCCCGGGCCACCCTGGAGGGGCTTAAGCAAGCCTCAAGGGCAGTGCATAGAGGGGGATTCTGTGAACGCTGCTGGCAATATCAGGGCTGTCCGGCACCGACGTACCGCCCCGTTCCGACTCGGCTCGGTGCGACCGGTGTCCGACGGCGAGCTCCTCCTGAAGGACCTGAGCACCACCCTCTTCGCGTCGCTTCCGCGAAGGGACCAACGGCACAAGGGGGAACAGTACCTCCGTGGACTGCTGGCCGCGCAGGGCCGCAGGTCGATCAGGAACATCGCGGCCTGCCTCGGGGACCCGGCGCTCGACCAGAGCCTGCACCACTTCATCTGCAGTTCCACCTGGGACTGGATGCCGATGCGCGAGGCGCTCGCGGACTGGCTCGAACCGAACGTCCGGCCGCAGGCCTGGGTGGTGCGCCAGCTGTCGATCCCGAAGTCGGGACGGCACTCCGTGGGCGTGGGCCGGGGCTTCGACCACCACCTGGACCAGGAGTTCCACGGACAGCGGGCGTTCGGCCTGTGGGCCGCCTCGGAGCGGGCCAGCGCCCCGGTCAACTGGCGGCTGCTGTGCGCGGACCGGCCGACGGCGGACGGCGGCGGCCCGAGCCCGTCCGCGCAGCCCCGGCGGATCGGGGAACCGCGGTACGGGGAGACCACCGACGACTGCGCCACCGCCGTGGCACTGGACTTCGCCCGGCTCCACGACGCCGCCCGGCGTCCGGTCGTGCTCGACGTACCGGTCGAGGACCCGGCCGGCGTGATCCGGCGCTTCGACCGGGCCGGCGTGCGCGCGCTCGTCCGCGTCGCCGGCACCGAGCGGCTCTCCGTCGAGGACCCGACCCTGCCCGGCCACGGCCTCGGAGCGCTGGAAGCGCGACGGATCCTCGACTCGGCCGGGGGACTTCGCCGGCTCGTCGGCTGGCCCGACCCGACGGCGCCGTCCGGCGTGCGGCGGGCCTCGGCGGCCGCGGTGCGGGTGGGCCTGCCGGGCGCGGACCCCGGCCTGCCCGGCGGGCGCGACAGCGGGCTCGTCCTGGTCGGGGAGTGGGACGACCCGCGGCGCCGGCCCACCGGGCTGTGGCTCGGCAACCTGGCCGGGGCGCCCGCGAGCACGCTGCTGCGGCTGACGAAGCTGGCCGACCGGGTCGGGCGCGACCTGGCCGGCTTCGGGGACCGGGCCGGCCTGCGGGACTTCGAGGGGCGCTCGCTGCGGGGCTGGCACTGCCACAGCACGCTGGCGTCCGCGGCGCACGCCGTGGAGGTGCTGATGGCGGCCCACGGCGAGACCGAGGACCACGCCCCCAAGATCCCCGCCTGAAACGCCCGGCCGGCGGCCGGGAGGCCGGACGCCTCCC